>CBIHRE010000098.1:0-12364 GCA_966212385.1 uncultured Akkermansia sp.
CCCTACGCCGGCAACTACGACTACTACCTCGAAAAATCGAAGGCATCCAACGCCCGCGCCGCCTTGACCGCCGGCTTCACCGACGCCCGCCCCGACGCGCACAAAGGCGCCGCGAAAAAATCCGAGCCCGCCCCTACCCCCGTCGCCTCATCCTCCGCGGCAGGCGGCGGTCCGAAACTCACTCCGAATCAACTCCGCAAGATGCGCGAGGACGTCGGCCAATTGGAAAAGAAAGTTTCCGAGCTCGAAGCAAAGCAGAACGAGATCACCGCCGCGCTCGAAGATCCCGCGACCTACGCCGACAAGAGCCGCTTCCATCGACTCAACATCGAACTCTCGACCGTCACCGAGCAGATCAGCGACGCCACCGCCAAGTGGGAGGCCGCCGTCGAGGCACTCGAAGCCGCCGAGCGCCACGCGAGCTGAGCCCGCGCGAGAGCCCAGTCTTCCGGCCTGCCGCTGTTTCAAACGCAGGCGCGAAAGCCTGCGCTGCTCCGCCGGCCGGCGCTCGCCGCTCACGCCGGCGAGATCTGCACGCAGGCGCCGCAGTTCTCCAGCACCCGCTTCACCCGGCGCGCCTCGGCGTAGGAGCCGCCGGGGAAAATCACCGTCGGGGCCACGCGATACCAGGTCGCGATCCGGCTTTGCGCCTCCGGCCAGCTAAGGCCCAGGGCCGCCGACACGCGTTCCTTCGTCACGCCAGGCGCGGTGTGCGGCAACAGCACGACCTTGAACTTGAGCACGGGCGCCGCATTGGGCGCGGGAGCGGCCGGCTGCCTCTCCGGCAACTCGCAGACCACGCGGAAACCCACCTTGTCCGACGCCCAGCCGGAAAGCGCGGACCGGCACACCAGGCGTGCCAGGCTCTCCTTGTTCACCTTGCCGTCGGCCCAGCTCACGCCGGCCGCCACCGCGAAACGCGATTCGTCGGACGCATCGCCTCCGACCGCCAACGGATCGTCGGAAGCCAGATAAAGCCTATGCCGCGGCGAATCCTCCACCCAGACCGCCACGTTGCCGACCATGTCGAGGAAACCCCAGGGGTTGGGCCAGGCCAGCAAGGCCGTGCGCCGTCCCTTGCACCCGAAGGCCAGCCGCCGCGTGCCCATCAAGGCCTCGGCCCAGGAAAACTGGCCAGTCACCGCGTCCAGCCAGTTCTCGTCGTCCGCCATGCACGCGTGGCGCCACTCCTCGAAGGATGGCAGACGATAAACGCCGCCGTCCTTCGCGGCGAGCCGCTCGCAAAACTTCAGCGCCGCCTCGGGCGTCATCCCCGTCGCCGGCAGATCGTCCGCCCCCTTGCACGCCGCCTCCGGTCCCAGGACCTCGCGTAGTTGCCCGACGGTGACGGGAAAGATGCTCATCTCGTAGGGCCGGCCGGTCACCGCCATGAAACGCAGCCCGAGCGGGCCTTCCCGCTCCTTGAGCCGGCGCTGAGCCGCCACCGTGCCGGGAAACACCGTGCCGCCCAGCACCCGCAGCGTCTCGCTGTCCCGCACGCGCCCGACCAGCCACGCGGAAACCTCCGGCTCGGTTTCCTGCTCGATCAAGCGGCGTAGCGTCGCTCCGCTGCGGATCTCCGCGGCCGCCTTCGTCGGCACGGAGCCCATCCGCCGTCCCGCGAGCCAACGGATTTCAGGCGCGGCCGCCTCGTCTTCCAGCCGGCTCACCACGTCCTCGTCGCTGATCTGGCGCAGCGCCTCCGCACGAATCTCCTCGAGCGGCGAACGTGCGGCGACGAATCCGCGCGCCTCGTCGTCGCGCAGCCGGGCCAACGCCGCCGCGGCCACCTGCGCGGGCACGTCGGCCGCGGCGAGATCGCGCACCGTCTCCGGCGAGTCGATCCGGCCCAGCGCCTCGAGCCGCACATGGACGCTGCGGTCATGTCGCACGAGATGGGCCAGCGCCGCGGGATCCTGGATTCGCCCGGCCAAGCGGCTGCGCTCGGCGGGCAGGGTTTCGGCCTCGATCAGCCAGAGCAAAAACTCCGGCGTGCTCACGAAATCCGTCAGCATGCGACGCAGCTCGGGATTCGGTTCCGTGCGGTAAAGATTCACGCACGCCTTCTCGGTCTTCAGATGCCCGATGGCCCGCGCCCGCAGGTGGGTGTTTGGATCCGTCCGCGCCACCTCGGCCCAGAAATCGTCGTCCGCCGCGTCGCCCACCGCGTCGAACAAGGCGCTCTTGAACGCGTCCGTCGCGTTCGGCCGGTAGAGTTCGCACAACCGTTTCTCCCCCTTGATGCCGACGAGCGCCTGCGCGCGCAGCGCCTCGGGCAGCATGCGATCCAAGGCCAGAGCCACCCTTCGCTCCTGCTCGGTGATCCGGGCCAAGGCCATCGCCCGCGTGTCCAGATTTCGACCGGTCTTCACGACCTCGACCAAAACCTTCTGGTCCTCGAGATGCCGCACCGCCGCCTGCCGGACATCCTCGGCCGGGTCGGCGAGCGCGAGCGCCCGCAGGCGCGAGGGGTCCTCCTGGACCGCGCCCCGCTGGCTCTTGCGGTCGTCTTCGCTCTGCGCGCGCTTGGAAAAAAAGGAGAGCATGATGCGTCGAGATCAGGTGGCGGCGACACGCGGCCCGATACCGATCGCATACGCGGACTCGGACGTCGGGGAAAAGGCCTGCAAATCGGGGTAAAATCCGAGGCTCATCCCGAAAACTAAAGACCGCCGCGACCCGGCGCGTCAACGGGCGGCCGAGACGGTTTTGCCCCTCGCAGAAACCGCCATGACGCAAACCAGTTTCTTCGCCCCGACGCCGTTCGCGCGCAGGCCCTTCGGCCGCCACCCTGACCGGTCCGCGAACGCCCTCGCCATGAAACTCTTCCGCTGCGACCACTGCCGGAGCCTTCTCTACTTCGAAAACCACCGCTGCCTGGGCTGCGGGCACACCCTCGCCTACCTGCCGGAGCCCGCCCGCGTCGCGCCGCTCGATCCCGTCGAAGAAAAAGCCGCCGCGGCCGCCTCATCCCCTTCCCTTTGGATCTCGCCCGCGCCGTCCGGGCGCGGCCGTCGTTATCGGCTCTGCTTCAACTACACCGAACACCAGGTCTGCAACTGGGCCGTCGCCGAGGAGGATCCCAACCCGCTCTGCCTCTCCTGCCGCCTCACCGTCACCATCCCTGATCTCTCCGTGCCCGGGCATCGCGAGGCTTGGTATAAACTCGAGACCGCGAAGCGTCGGCTCGTTCACGGTCTGCATGCGCTCGGCCTGCCCGTCGCGCCGAAACCCTCGCCCGCCGACTCCGCCGGCCTCGCCTTCGCCTTTCTCGCAGATCCGGCCGATCCCGCCGCCCCGCGCGTCCTCACCGGCCACGCCGACGGCCTCGTCACGCTCGCCCTCGCCGAGGCCGACGATGCGGAACGCGAACGCCGACGCACCCAGTTGCACGAGCCCTACCGCACGCTGCTCGGCCACCTCCGTCACGAGAGCGGCCACTACTACTGGGACCGTCTCGTGCGCGACGACCCCGCGCGCCTCGCCGCCTTTCGCGCCCGCTTCGGTGACGAGCGGCAGAACTACGCCGCGGCGCTCCAGCGCCACCACGCCACCGGCGCCCCCGCCGATTGGCAGGCCCGCCACATCAGCGCCTACGCCAGCGCCCATCCGTGGGAAGATTGGGCCGAAACCTGGGCCCACTACCTGCACATGGCCGACACGCTGGAGACCGCCGAGGCCTGCGGCGTGCGCCTCGACGCCCCCGAAACCGCGCCCGCCTCACCACCCGCGAGCGCTCCCGTTCCCTCGCCCAACGCCAACACCGACGCCTTTGCCGCCATGATCGCGCGCTGGCTCGAACTCACCCACGCGCTCAACAACCTCAACCGCGGCCTCGGCCAGCCCGACAGTTACCCCTTCGTGTTGTCCGAACCCGTGATCGCGAAGCTCCGCTTTGTTCACGAAACCATCGCCGCTTCGGCAGACGCGCCGCCGACGGCGGTTCCGCGTTTCAGCCCGCGCGCCAGCAGCAAGGCCTCCACCACCAGCCAGCCGGCGAGCACGATCAACAACACCGCCACGCCCGCCTCCACATGATGCACGAAGGCCGGCGGCTTCTTGCCCTCCAGCCGGTCGATGTGCGTGCGGATCATGAGCGACAGACTCCAGATCGAGACCACGAGCATCAGCACCGCCGGCCCGAGCGTGAGCCAGGCGCCGCGCCCGCGACGATAGAGCCACACGGTCAACGCGAGCAACGTCAGCGCCGCGAGCAACTGGTTCGAGGTGCCGAACAAATTCCAAAACACGCGCCAAAGCGGCAGCGCCTTCCCGTCTAACTCCGCGGGCGGCAACAAGGCCAGCGCCAGCGGCCCGAGCAACGTCAGCCCCGTCGCCAGCAGCGCGTCGAAGGTCCCCTTCCAGCCGAGCAGCTCCATCAGCACGTAGCGCGCGAGCCGCGTGCAGGCGTCGAGCGTGTCGAAGATAAAGGTAGCGAAACAAAGTAGCGCGAAACCGTGCGCCATCTTGAGCGGCAGCAGGCCGAAACTCGCATGGTGCAAAAAGGTCGCCACGCCATCCGCGAAAAGCGCGTCGGGCCGCCCGCTCGGCTTCGCCAGGATCATCACCGCCGCGAGGCTGATGCAGGCGAAGAAGGCCTCCAGCAGCATCGAGCCATAGGCCACGGGCTTCGCGTCGGCGATCCGGTCGAGCTGCTTCGAAGTCGTGCCGCTCGCCACGATCGCGTGAAAGCCCGAGCACGCGCCGCACGCGATGGTGATGAACAAGACCGGAAACACCGGCTGCGCCCCGCCCGCGGTGGAGAACAGCGCGGCGCCAGTCCATGCCGGCGCCTGCAAATCGAGTTTCCCCGTCAGCCCGCCCACGAGCACGCCGAGGACGCCAGCCACCGTCACCACATACAAGAAGTAGCCGCCCAGCGCCCCGCGCGGCTGCATGAGCAGCCACATCGGCGTGAGCGCCGCGAGCAGGCAGTAGCCGAGCAGGATCACGTTCCACGCCGAGGCCACGCTCCAGCCCGCGGGCAGCCATTTCGCGAGATCGAAGGGCATCGACGAACCGGCGACGATCGCCAGCAGCACGAGCGGCAGGAAAATGAGCTGCGCCTTGCCCTCGCTCAGCTTGGTCGCGCGCATCGTCCAGCCCATCAGCAGCGAGAGCCCGAGATAAAGAATCGAGGCGGTCGCCACCGCCGGCCCGGGCGCGTCGCCGCCATCCGCCGCCGTCCCCGTCGCCACGAAAGCGCCCGCCGTCACGTCCGCGAAAGCCACGATCACGTAGACGAGCGATACCCACACGAAGGCGAGAAAGAGCAGGTGGCAGCGGCGGTTCATATGCTGACGCACCACCTCCGCGATGGATTTCCCCGCATGCCGCACCGAGGCGACGAGCGTGAAGAAGTCGTGCACGCCGCCGATGAAGATCGCCCCGAAAATGATCCACAACCACGCCGGCAACCACCCAAACCAAGTCGCCGCCAAGATCGGCCCGACGATCGGCCCCGCCGCCGCGATCGCGGAAAAATGCTGGGGCAACAACCACGACCACCGCGCCGGCTCGTAGTCGACGCCATCTCGCTGCGCATGCGCCGGCGTGCGCTCGGTCTCGGGCCCTTCGGTCGGCAAACCCGCGACGCGCACGAGCAGCCGCCCCATGAAACGATAGGCGATGGCGAGAATGAACGCGGAGACGGCGAAGAAGAGGACCAGTTTCACGGGGCGGAGAAGTTGGCGAGCGACCAAATGCTAAGGCCAATACCTGATTTTTTGGCCACAAAGAACGCAGAGCACAAAGACGCACCCACGCTTCTATCCTATCTCTGTGTTCTTTGCGTTCTCTGCGGCCAATCATCCCTCAGCCGATCCGCTCCACGATCAGCGGCTCGATCGCAGGCGGCGCGTCGTCGATCGCCACCGCGTCCTCCAGCCAGGCGCGGGCTTCGTCGAGTTGATCCTCGCGGCTGGCGTGAACCACGCCGAGCACGTCGCCGGCGGCGACACGTTCGCCGACCTTGGCGAGACGAGTGAAACCCACCGCGTGGTCGACGCTGTCCTCGGCCTTCACGCGACCGGCGCCGAGTCGCAGCGCGCCGAGCGCCACCGCCATCGCGTCAACCTCGGCCACGAAACCGCTGCGGCCCGCGCGCGCCTCGACGGTGAACTTCGCCCGCGGCAACACGCCGACGGGATCGTCACACACGCGCGGATCGCCGCCCTGCGCGGTCACGATCTCCCGAAACTTTTCCAACGCGGCTCCGCTCGCGATCGAGCGCTCCAGCTTCGCACGCGCCTCGGCGGCGTCGCTCGCGACTTTGCCGAGGAGCAGCATCTCCGTGCCGAGCGCGTAAGTGACCTCCATCAAATCCTCCGCGCCGGCTTCGCCGCGCAAGCAGGCGATGCTCTCGGCAACTTCGACGGCGTTGCCCACGGCGCGGCCGAGCGGCTGTTCCATGCGCGTGATGAGCGCGCGCGTGGGGCGGCCCATGGCGTTGCCGATCTCGCACATCGCCTCGGCGAGGGCGCGCGCCTCGGGCAGAGTCTTCATGAACGCGCCGCGGCCAACTTTCACGTCGAGCACGAGCGCGTCGATGCCCTCGGCCATCTTCTTCGACATGATCGAGGCGCAGATCAGCGGCAGGCACTCGACCGTCGCGGTGACGTCGCGCAGCGCGTAGAGCTTCTTGTCCGCCGGCGCGAGGTCCTTGGTCTGGCCGATGAGCGAGCAGCCCACGCGGCCGACCTGAGCGGCGTATTCGGCGAGCGAGAGGCCGACGCGAAAGCGGGGGATGCTCTCGAGCTTGTCGAGCGTGCCGCCGGTGTGGCCGAGGCCGCGGCCTGAGATCATCGGAACCGGCACGCCACAGGCGGCGACCATGGCGGCGAGGGGGAGCGAGACCTTGTCGCCCACGCCGCCGGTGGAGTGTTTGTCGACCTTCACGCCGGGCACGTGAGAGAGATCGGCGACGGTGCCCGAGCGCATCATCGCCTCGGTCAGCGCGACGCGCTCGGCCGCCGTCATGCCGCGGAGAAAAATCGCCATGAGCAGCGCCGCGAGCTGGTAGTCGGCCCACGAGCCCTCGGTCGCGCCGCGCACGAAGGCCACGATCTCGCCGCGCGTGAGTTCGCGGCCGTCACGCTTGCGGGCGATGATATGCTGGGGAAAAGCGGTCGCGTCGCTCATGCGCCCGAGCCTGCGTCGCGCGCCGGCGCCCGCAACACCAGCGTGGCCGTCGCGGCATGGAAGAAAGCGCCGGAGACCGGCACTCGCGTCGCCTCCACGCCCTCGGCCGCGAGGAGGTCGAGCAGTTCGCCGAGCCGCGGGTAGTCGTGGCCGTCGCCACCGCAGAGCGGATGCAGCCGCACCTCGCCGCCGGGCCGCGCGACGCGCAGGAGCTCGCGACACGCCGCGAGGTGAAAATCGAAGTCGAACAAGCCCGCGTGCAAAAACAGCAGGTGCGCGCAGAGCACGAGGTCGAAGCTTCCGTCGACGAAGGGCAGGCTCGGCAGCGCCGCGCCGACATAGCGGCCGACGACGAAGCCCGCCTCGTAATCGGCGAGGAAGCGACCCGCCGCCGCCCGCCGCGCCGCGATGGCGCTTTCGAGGTCGGGAAAGTTTCCCGCGCCCGGCTTGAAAATACCCGGCTTGGCGCGCATCTGCGTCGCGACGCGGGCGTGGTCCTCGCGCGCGAGCACGGCGAGCGTCTCGGCTCGCGAACCATAACAAGGATCGACCGCGGTCACGTCGACGCCGCGCGCGGCGGCCTCGGCGGCGAAAGATGAGGGGCCTGCGGCGACGTCGAGCACGCGGGATCCCGGACGGAGTTCAAACTCGTCGCGCAAAGCGAAGAGGCGCCGGTATTCGGCAAGGTCGCGCCCGAAGAAGTGCGTTTTCGGCAGGGCGAATTGGGAGGAGGCATCCGCGGAGCGGACGAAGGAAGATAGAGAGGCGGAAACGGAAGAAAGGGTATTCATGTTGGCGGAGTTTTTCGGCGGATTGCGAAACTCGCGCCGCCGGCGGCGGGCGCGAAAAAGGCCCGGATCGGCTTGGCGATCACGGGCCCGGTTGAGAGGCGACCTGTCTGCGGCGCGCGGCCGGCGGTCACCCGATGAGGGAGGCATGCGCCTTCACCATCGCCGGGCCGGTCGCCACCAAGCGCCATGCGGCATCGCGCCGACGCGCATCGAGGCGCGGGCGGACGAGCGGGCGGATTGGGCGAAAATCATCACGCGTCGAACAAAGGCCGCCGCCATCCCGACCGCAAGCTCCGGTCTGCCACGCCTGGCGCGTCATCGTTCGCCAGAAAAAGCAGGGCCCGCCGATTACCCCTAAACGGCGGGCCCTTTTCTTTTCTAGCCCGGCTCAAAGGCCGGACATCCATGTTACCCCTAAACCCTGCCTGAGCAGGGAAGTGTTTGTAAGAACACCTCCAGAATAGCACTGCGCGTGCCAAGCTTCGGCCGACGGAAAAACTTTCATGCCGCCGCCTATGCCGGACAAAATTGACCGGCGCCCGGCGTCGCCGTTTCACGCGTGTCAGTAATGCGGAGGCCGCTCGTCCGCCGGCATTTCCTGCGGGCCGCCGCCTCCGCCTGCGGCGACGCGATCGCGCAAGAGGCGCAGCTCGGCGATGGCGCGGTCGAGCTGGCGCGACAGGTCGAGCATGACCTTGTCCTGCTCGGTCACGTGGCGCTGGAGCCAGGCGAGGCGCTCTTCGAGGCGATCAATGCGTTCTTCGGACACGGGGCTTGGCGGGTTCTTCGGTTTTCTCGGCGCTCGACGACGAGGGGATCTTCGCTTCGAGGCCGAGTTTTTCCAGCTCGGGCACGATGATGTGCGTGTAGCAATCCGGGCAGACGGAGTGGCTGAAGTCGGTGCCGGTGCGGGCGTTGATGTAGCTCTCGATCTGCTGCCAGTAGTTCCGGTCGTCGCGGATCTTTTTGCAGTAGCCGCAAATGGGCAGGAAGGCCTCGAGCTGGCGCACTTGCGTGGCGTAGCGGAGGATGCGCTCGGCGACGTGCAGACGCATCCAGATTTCCTGACTCACAAGGGGCTTGCGGAGGAAGTCGTCCACGCCGGCCTCGATCGCCTCGCGCTGGTTGTCTTCCGAAGGCAGCTTGCTGGTCAGGAGGATGAAATAGACGTAATCGCTGCCCGTGCGGGCGCGCACGCGGCGGCAAAACTCGAGCCCGTCGAGGCCCGGCATGACCCAGTCGCTCACCACCACGCGCACCGGATCGCGCGCAAGCACGGCCAAGGCCGCGTCGCCGTCGGCGACGGTCACGACCTCATGGCCGAACTTTTCCAACGTGCGCACAAGCACCGCGCTGGCGACGGGATCATCTTCGACGGCAAGGATTTTCATGAGCTGCGGGACAAGGGAAGCGGAGATCTGAGGCGCCGCAAGGCGGCAAGCGCACGTTCGAATTCGACCTCGAGCGCCGGGAGCATGACGAGCGCCGCCTCGAGGCGTGGAGATGCGGCGGAAGCAAGCGCCTCCAGCTCGGTCGCGCGCGCGGCGAGAAGGCCGGCGCCGTATTCGCGGGCGGCCTCGCGGATCGCCCGGGCGCGCGCGGCGGTCTCGGGCCAGTCGGCCGCGGAGAGCACGTCGCGCAGTTCCTCGAGGCGACGCTCGGTCTCGGACGCGAAGAGTTGCACCAAGTCCGGCAGGGCGCCGGCCGCGGCCCCTTCCTGCAATTCGAGAAGCCGGGTCGCCTGCGCGGCGTCGAGGACCGCGGCGCGCGCCTCGGGGCGGCGGCGACGCTCGATGGCGTCCTGCAGTTCCTCGAGGCGGATCGGCTTGCTGATGAAATCGTCCATGCCCGCGTCGATGCAGCGGCGCCGGTCCTCCTCCATCGCGAAGGCGGTGAGAGCGATCAGGGGCACGCCGGCATCGACGCCGGGCGTCGCCCCGCCGCGGATACGGCGCGCGGTCTCGAAACCGTCCATGACAGGCATCTGGCAATCGAGCAGGACAAGATCGTAGGGCCGGGCGGAGAGACGTTCCAAGGCCTGGACGCCGTTCTCGGCCATATCGCAGGTGTGGCCGAGCTTCGCGAGATGACGTTGCGCGACCTTCTGGTTGACCGCGTTGTCCTCCACCAGGAGCACGCGCAGGGAATCGCCCGCGACCACGTGGGGGCGCTTCGGGGCGGGGGCCGCCGAGGCCGCTTCCTCCGGGGGAAGGAGCAGGCGAGCCAGGCAATGGCGAAGCTGGTGCAGGCCGGGGGGCTTGACGACGAACGCGTCGACGCCGTCCGCCCGCGCCGCTTCCACCTCCCCGAGACGGGCGGCGGAGGTCAGCATGAGAATCCGCAGGCCCGCGAGGGCCGGATCGGCGCGGACGCGGCGGGCGAGCTCCAAACCATCCATCTCGGGCATGAAGCGGTCGACGAGCAGCACCGTGTAGGGGCGCCCCCGGGCCGCAGCCTCGCGCAAGGCGGTGAGCGCGGCGGCGCCGTCCGGGCGGACATCCGTCGGCAAGCCGAAGGACTCGAGCTGGATGGCGATCGTTCGCCGGCCGCCCGGGTGGTCGTCCACCAAAAGCGCCGTCGCCCCCGCAGGCAGGGCGGGATCGGTTGGCAAGGGAACGGCGGGAAGCACCTTGGGCAGGCCCAGCTCCACGCTGAAGGTCGAGCCGCGGCCGGGCTCGCTGTGGAGCGCGATGCGTCCGCCCATGAGCTCGACGAGCTCCTTGGTGATGGCGAGGCCGAGCCCGGCCGTCCGCTTGGACGAAGGGCTGGAAAAGACGGCGTTGCGCCTCCGGATCGATACCGATGCCGCTGTCCGACACGGAGAGGCGAAAGGAGAAGGCGCCGGGGTTCTCGTCGAGCGGCTCCACGCGCACGACGACCTCGCCCCGTTCGGTGAACTTGATCGCGTTGCCCGCGAGATTGACGAGCACCTGGCGCAAACGACCGGGGTCGCCGCGAAACAGGGCCGGCGGGCCGGGCGGAAAATCGCAAACGAGCTCGAGGCGCTTGTCGAAGGCCCGTTCGGCGAGGAGCGCGAGCGTGTCCTCCACCAACACGCGCAGATCGAACTCCACCGAATCGAGGCGCAGCTTTCCGGACTCGATGCGTGAAAAATCGAGGATGTCGTTGATTACCTCGAGCAGGGCCTCCGCGCTTTTTTGGACGATCTCGGCGATCTCGCGCTGCTCCGGACCCAGGCGGGTGTCGAGAAGCAGGCCGGACATGCCGACGATGCCGTTCATCGGCGTGCGGATCTCGTGGCTCATGTTGGCCAGGAACTGGCCCTTCAGACGCGAGGCCTCGAGCGCGGCGTCGCGGGCGCGGGCGATCTCCTGCTCCTGCTGCTTTCTTTCGGTGATATCCACGAGCGAGCCGGCGAAGCCCGCGAACGCGCCGCCGGGCTCGTGCCGGGGCAGGCCGGTGTCGAGCATCCAACGGTATTCTCCGTCGTGGCGGCGGAGCCGATACTCGAGCTGGAAGCGCTCGCGCGCCACCTTGAGCCGCGCGTGCTCGGCGCGCACGCGGGGGAAATCGTCCGGGTGTAGCCCGTCCATCCAGCCCAATCCGGCCTCATCCTCGAGGAAACGACCGCGGAAATCCAGCCAGGTGCGGTTGTAGAAGACGCCGTGCCCCTCGGCGTCGGTAACGTAGAGGAGGGCCGGGGTGGCGTCGGCCACGAGACGGAAGCGCTCCTCGGATTCCCGTCGCGAGTCCTCGATGCTCGCGCGTTCGAGCGCGTGGCGGAGCACGCGGTCCAGCAGCGAGCCGGTGATCTGTCCCTTCACCAGGTAGTCGCAGGCGCCGGCGCGGAGCGCCTCGGCGTCTATCGCCCGATCGGAGGCTCCGGTGAGAAAAACGAAGGGCCCGCGCAAGCCCTCCTCGCGCGCCCGGCGGAGCAGATCGAGGCCGTTGTCGGGGCCGAGGTGGTGGTCCACCAGCACGACGTCGTGACGGCGGCGGGCCAGCGCCGCGAGCGCGTCGGGAAGCGTGCGCGCCCACTCCAGCCGGTCGCGGCGATGCCCGCCGTCGGCGAGCAGGTCGCGGGTGATGAGGTAGTCTTCCTCGTCGTCCTCGACCAGGAGGATGCGAAGCGGCCCGGGGTTCATGCGAGGCGCGAGGCGGGCGGCAGCTCGGCGATCTCGAGCCAGTAGCGCCCGAGCGTGCGCATGACATCCACCATGCCGTCGAAGGTGACGGGCTTGGCGATGACGGTGTTGGCGCCGGAATCGTAGCCGTGCGCGATGTCGGAGGCGGCGCGGGAGGTCGTCATGACCACCACCGGAAGCGAGCGGAAGGCGGGGTCGGAGCGGATGCGGCGAAGCGCCTCGCGGCCGTCCATCCGGGGCATGTTGAGATCGAGCAGGACGAGCCCGGGGCGCGGCGCGGAGGCGGGATCGGCGTAGTTTTCTCGTTGATACAAGTAGTCGAGAAGG
>CBIHRE010000099.1:0-12335 GCA_966212385.1 uncultured Akkermansia sp.
TTTCCGGCGACCTTGAGCGCGCCGTCCTGCGTCTGCAGATACGACATCGAGTTGCCGATGTTGTTGTTCGCCGCGCCGGAGCGCTTGGCGGCCGCCGTGAGTTTCACGGAGACCGCGAGGCCGCCGGCGTCGTCGGCGGGGCTAACGATCTTCGATCCGCTCGAGAGCCGGTTCAGGCTCTTCTGCAGCATCGAGTTGGAAGCGGCGAGGTTGTTGGAGGCAACCGTCGCCGAGTAGTTGGTGTTAATTACAACTGCCATGGTGGTATCTTTCCTTGATGAACGCGACGTCCGTCGTCGCCACGGATCCGGGAAAAGCGGCCCGGATCAGGCCGTCCGGGGCGGGAGCCCCAAAGCGTTACCCTGCGTGGGTGTTTTCGCTGCCGACCGCTCGTGGTAGCCGGTTGGAAACGATACGCGGACAGATGTTTTCCTATAAGAGGGCAGAGGCGGGGCCGCCGCGCGGGGCGGCCCGGCCGAAACTCAGGGCGCGGGGACCGCTTAGCCCTGGAGAAGGCGCATGACCGACTGCGAGCTCTGGTTCGCCTGGGCGAGCATGGCCGTGCCGGCCTGCACCAGGGTGTTCCAGCGCGCGAGCTGGGTCGATTCCTCGGCCACGTCGACATCGGTGATGCGGCTGGCGGCGGCCTCGAGGTTGGCCTTGTTGGTGGTGAGGACCTCCCCGGCGAAGCCGAAGCGGCTCTGTTCGGCGCCGTTGGCGGCGCGGAAGGTGGCGATCTCCTCGATGGCGTCGCGGATGTTCGTGAGCGTCACGGCGGAGTCGGCGAGGCTGGCGGCGTTCATCACCGTGTTGAAATCGGTGCCGGAGGCGTCGATGTCCTTGGCGGAGATCGAGACGGTCTGGGCGCCGTCCTCGGAGACCTGGGTGGTCAGCGCGGTGGTGCTGAAGAGGTCGATGGTGTTGAACTTCTCGGCCGCGAGCGAGGAGAGCTGGGCCTTGAGCTGGGTGAACTCGGTGTCGTAGTTCGCCTTGTCGGTGCTGCTCTTGGTCGGATCGGAGTAGAGGGTCTTGAGCTCGCCGATGCGCTCGAGGACCTTGCCGGTGACTTTCAGCGCGCCGTCCTGGGTCTGAAGGAAGGAGACGCTGTTGCCGATGTTCACATTGGCCGCGCCGGAGCGCTTGGCCGCGGCGGAAAGCTTGAGGGAAACGGCGAGACCGCCCGCGTCGTCGGAGGGATTGACGATCTTCGATCCGCTGGAAAGCCGGTTAAGGCTCTTCTGGAGCATCGAGTTGGCGGCGGCGAGGTTGTTGGACGCGGACGTGGCCGCGGAGTTGGTGTTGATGACGACTGACATGGTAATCTTCCTTGATTAAGCTACCCTGTCCGTAGGGCGACGGGCCGGAGAAGGATCCGGGCCGATCCGGCCGCGGGATCAACCGCGGTTGCCCATCTAATACGGTTTCCCCCGCCGCGACTTTAGCGCGCCTCGAAATTTTTTGTATCGATTTTCGGCCTACATTTTCGGTCCCCCTTGGCTAAAGCCCGGGCCGGTCGTGCCGATAGGCCTCGCGGGCGCCGCGCACGCGCGCGCCTTTCCTCCCACCGCGCATCCCGCACCCGCTCCCGTCCCCTTTACCGCCATGGCAAGCCTCCAACTCTCCGGTCTCGTCTCCGGCTTCGACTGGAAATCCTTCGTCGACGAGATGATCACCTACGAGCGCTCGCCCGCGACCACGATGCAGGCGGAGATCTCGACCAACCAGCTCAAGCTGACCTCGCTCTCCGGCATCCAGACCCGCGTCTCGGACCTGCGCGCGGCGGTGAAGGCGCTCAACACCGACGGCGTCTTCGACTCGCGCTCGGCCTCCGCCTCCGACTCCGGCTGGTCCGTCTCAGCCACCTCGGGCACGCCCGCCGGCTCCTACGCTTTCAACCTTCTGCGCCGCGCCACCGCCTCCACCTGGACCGGGGCGTCCGACATCGGCGCCCGCCTCGCCACCGGCTCCGACGTCTCCGGCCTCACCCTCGCCTCGCTCGGCACCTCCCTTGCCCCCACCGGCGGCGAGTTCACGGTCAACGGCAAACGCGTCACCGTCGCGCTCTCCGACTCGCTCCAGGAGGTGTTCGACAAAATCTCCACCGCCACCGGCGGCGCGGTGAGCGCGGCCTACGACTCCGCGAGCGACCGCGTGACGCTCTCCGGCTCCGGCGCCGTCGTGCTCGGATCCGTCACCGACAGCTCGAATCTCCTCACCGCCCTGCGCCTCTCCAACAACGGCACCGCCACGGTGACGAGCTCGGCCGCCCTCGGCGCCGCGTCGAGCACCGCCACCCTCGCCAACGCCCGGCTCTCGACCGCGATCACCGCCGTGGACGGCGCGGGCAAGGGCTCCTTCTCCCTCAACGGCGTCTCCATCGACTACAACGTCAACACCGACACCCTCGCCTCCGTCCTCTCGCGCATCAACGCCTCCGCCGCCGGCGTGACCGCGAGCTTCGACACCGCCAACGACCGCGTCACCCTCGTCAACAACGCCACCGGCGACCTCGGCGTCGCCCTCGACGAGCCCGCCGGCGGCCTCCTCGGCGCGCTCGGCCTCACCACCGCCGCGGGCGCCACGCTCACCCGTGGCCTCGACGCGCAGTTCACGCTCAACGGCGGCGTCACGCTCACCAGCAAGAGCAACACCCTCGGCTCCGACGCGCACGGCATCGCCGGCCTCAGCGTCACCCCGGACGACACCGGCGCGGCGACCGTGACCGCGGCCAACAACACCGCCCTGATGCGCACCCGCATCAACACCTTCATCAGCGCCTTCAACTCCCTCCAGGACTACATCGACAACCAGACGAAGGTCACCTCCACCAACGGCAAGGTCAGCTCCGCCACCCTCGGCGACAACCGCGAGGTGCAAAACTGGTCCGGACAGCTCCGCTCCGCCGTCTTCGACTCCGTCCCCGGCCTCGAGGGCGCCATCGCGCGGCTCGACCACCTCGGCATCGATTTCAACGGCACCAGCTCGACCCTCGTCGTGAAGGATTCCGCCAAACTCGAGGCCGCCCTCGCGCAAAAGCCCGACCAAGTCTCCGCGTTTTTCCGCCAAGCCTCGACCGGCTTCGCCGCCCGCCTCGAAAACCTCTTCTCCAGCTACGTCGGCGCCTTCGGCGACACCGGCCTGCTCGCCGGCCAGCGCACCAAGCTCACCAGCCGTAACACCTCCCTCACGCAGCAGATCTCCGATCTCGACCGGCGCCTCGAACAACGTCGCGCCCAGCTCGAAACCGGTTTCATTGCGATGGAAAAAGCCCAGGCCACCATCAAACAGATGCAAAGCCAGCTGACCAACGCATTCCCCACGACGTCGTCGTCCAAGTGATGAACTCCGCCCGACTCCGCCCGCTCGCCCGCGTCCTTCCGCTCCTCGCCCTGCTGCTCGGCCTCTCCGCCTGCGCCTCTGCTCCCCTCGCCGACTCCGGCCCCGTGCGCACACCGCAAAACGTCCGCGGACCGGAAACCTGGCCCGCAGGAGTGCTCCGCGTCGCCGTCCTCCCCGCGCACGACACCTCCGGCCGCCTCCCTTCGGAATTCGTCTCCACCTACGATACGAGCTGGGGCCGAGCCCTCGCGTCCGCCCAGCGCGCCGAGCTCGTCGCCGTTTCACGGAACACCCTCGCCTCCTGGACCGGCCGTGAAACCCTCGATTCCACCGGCGCCCTGCCCCCCGGACTCCTCCGCCGCATCACGGCCGAAACCGGCGCCCAAGCCGTGATGTTTTTGGACCTGCTCGAGGTCTCCCCCTACCCGCCCCTCTCCCTCGCCTTTCGCGCCCGCCTCGCCGACGCCGCCAACGGCGACACGCTCTGGATGGCCGACGAGATCTTCGACAGCCGCGACGCCGCCAGCGCCCGCGCCGCCCGAAAAGACGCCCACGCCCAAGGCTCCGGCATGGGAGACGTCACCACTTCGATCCAGCAGAGCCCCGTCCGCTTCGCCGACCACGCCTTCCACGCCGTCGCCGCGCTTCTGCCCCCGAGCCGTCCCGCAGCCGCTGTATCAAAGGAGTAAAACACGGTTCGGGCTAAAACTTTTCCCTATCGTGCCGATACCATCACTCGTTAACCAAACGGCGTTCCCTCCTCCTTGATCCAGGGCTGACCGTGCAATCCACCGAATAAGCCATGATCACCAACTCCTCCTCCATCGGCGCCGGCGGCCCCACGGGCCCCGACCCGCGCCGCCCTCGCGTCGCCTCCGCCCCCGCGCAGAGCGCCAACTCCCCCGTCGACAGCGTCTCCACCGCCCGTGCGGACAGCCTGCGCGAATCCATCGCCGGCAGCCCCGCCATCCGGCCCGAGACGGTCGCCCGCGCCGAAGCCCTCGCCGTCGATCCCAATTATCCCCCGCTTCAGATCATCGAACGCGTCGCGCGTCTCATCGCGGACTCCCAGGACCTGAGCGAAATCCCGGACTAAGCCGCCCCCGCCATGTCCCCCCACCCCTACGCCCGGGCCTACCAGACCCAGTCGATCCTCACCGCGAGCCCCGGTCAGCTCGTGCTCCTCATGTATGACGGAGCCCTGCGCTTCATGAACCAGGCCCGGGCCGCCTTCGCCCTCCCCGAGGACAACCTCTCGCGTATCCAATCGATCAACACCGCTCTGCTCCGCGCCCAGGCCGTGATCGCCGAGCTCCGGGCCAACCTCGACCTCAAGGCCGGCGGCGAACTCGCCGTGAATCTCGACCGCCTCTACGACTACCACCTCCGCCGCCTCCAGGAGGCCAATCTCCGCAAGGACGAAGCCCCCTTGGCCGAGGTCGAACGCCTCGTCCGCAGCCTCCGCGAAGGCTGGGCCGAGATGCTCCTCGGCAACGAGGCGAAGGTCGCCTGACCAGACCCGGCGCTTTCCGTCGAGCCGTTTCAAACCAACCACGGATTACACGGATCAAAACGGATAAGACGACATCGGCTCCCCCATCTGTGGCAATCCGTGCCATCCGTGGTTAAAAAACTTACCCCGCCATGCCCAATTCCAACCCCGGCCCCGTCACGCTTCGCCTGCTGGCCTGCGTGGAATCCTTCGCCCACGAGGAGGAAGGCGCCATCGGCCACGACGACTGGCCCGCGCTGGCCGCGCTTCTCGAACGCGAGCTCGCGGTGATCGCCCGCCTCGCCGCCGAAAGCGACGGCAAGCCCGCCGCCGACGCGGCCACGCTTGCCCGCGCACAAGCTCTGCGCGACCGCTACGCCGCCCTCGGCGAACGGATGGACGTGGCGCGCGTTCGCGCCGAGCGGGAACTCTCCGAGCTCAATCAAAGCGGCCGCCGCCTGCGCGCCGTGCGCGGCGCCTACGCCGCATCCCCCCGCGATCACGACGACGGTCCCGGCCACCACGCCGCGGCGTGATCGTCGGCCCGCGTCCGCCTTAACAGCGGTATCTCACCGAGAGCAGGCCCGCGCACCCCAGGTGAACGGACACGTCCCTGCGCCCGTCGCCCTTTTTTTCAAGCCATGGGCGCGGGGACGCGCCCATCCACCTCGCCCCCTAGGGAGGAACACGGCGGCGTAACGAGAACCCGCGCGCGGCGTCGCCGGCCTTCCGGCTTCAACCCGCGGCGACGCCGTCGTCGATACGGTATTCGTTGAGCTTGTTGCGAAGGGTGCGGATCGAAATCCCAAGCAACTCCGCGGCGCGCGTGCGGTTGCCCTTGGTCGAGATCAGCGCGTCCAGGATCGCCTTTTTCTCCACCTCCGCGAGCGGCACGACCGCCGCGGCGACCGCGGCGGGATCGGCGATCACCGACACGGGCGATTCCGCCATTTCCTCCGATCCGACGGAACACGCGGCGGCGGGCTCTTCCGGATGCGGCTCCACCACGGGGGCGGGTGGCGGCACGAACGGGGCCGGCGCTGGAGCCGGGGCGACGGCGACGGGCGCCGGCACGGGAACCACGGACGGTGGAGCGACGACCGTAAAAGGCGTGCCGGACGACTCCACCGCCAGGCCGCTGTGCGCCACGGGGCGACCCACCGCGAGCGCGGCCAGCGCGGGCCGGTTAAGCGCGGCGTTGGTCACCGGCCGGTGGTCCTCGGAAAGGATGACCGCGCGCTCGATCGTGTTTTGCAGCTCGCGCACATTGCCCGGCCAGGGATAGGCGCGCAGGGCGGCCCGGGCGTGATCGCTGAAACCGGGGAGGCGCAGACCGTGCTTTCGCGAGAAGCGACGCAGGAAGTTTTCCGCCAGGAACTCGATGTCGTCCGGCCGTTCGCGCAGGGACGGGACGGCGACGGGGAAGACGTTGAGCCGGTAGTAGAGATCGGAGCGGAAAAGCCCGCGTTCCATGAACTGCTGCAAATCGCGGTTGGAAGTCGCGAGGATACGCACGTTGACCTTGATGGTTTTGGTGCCGCCGACGCGCTCGAACTCGCGCTCCTGCAACACGCGCAGTAGCTTCGCCTGAAGGTTGAGCGGGAGCTCGCTCACCTCGTCGAGCAGCAGGGTGCCGCGGTTGGCCAGCTCGAAGCGGCCCTCGCGCCGCTCGGTCGCGCCGGTGAAGGCGCCCTTTTCGTGGCCGAAGAGCTCGCTCTCGATGAGTTGTTCGGAGAGCGCGGCGCAATTGACCTTGATGTAGGGCTCGGCCCGGCGGGGCGAGTTGCGATGGATCTCGTGCGCGACCATCTCCTTGCCCGAACCGTGTTCGCCCACGATCAGGACGGTGGCGTCGGTCGGAGCCACGCGTTCGACGAGCTGGCGCACGCGCAGCATCGCCGGGCAGCGCCCGAGCATCTGCTCGCCGTCGCCCTCGCGCTCGTTGAAGTAACGGTTCACCTTCACGAGCTGGCTGTAGTTGTCGGCCTTGCGCAGGATCACGTCGATCTGGGCGACGTTGAAAGGCTTGGTGATGTAATCGAAGGCCCCCGCGCGCATGCAGCCGACGGCGCTCTCGATGGATCCGTGGCCGGTCATCATCACCACGGGCGGGTGCGAGGGCAGCGCCATCACCTGCTCGAGCAGGCGTTGGCCGTCGCCGTCGGGCAGGCGCACGTCGAGCATCACGAGGTCGAAGCCGTCCGAGGCCACCAAGGCCTCGGCCGCGGCGATGCTGGCCGCGCTCACCACCTGGATTTTGCGCGTCTTGAGGATCTCCTCCAGCGATCGGCGGACCAGGGGCTCATCATCGACAACGAGAATTTTATCCAAAGCCATGGGGTCTTGGGGCGGAGGGTGATGCGAGTCGTTAGCGGAAGCGGGCGAAGCATGAAACGGCGGAAAATACGGAATGTCCCGCCACTTTTTGCCTCTCGCGGCTAAATTGCCGCCGCCGCGGTCCGATTACAAGAGGCGCGACCATCCGCCTTCTCATGCGACTGCTTTCGTTCCTTACCCAAGTGGAAGCCACTTTTTCGATGCTACGTCCCGAAGACGGCCCGGGCTGGCGACGCCGCGTGAACTACCAGACGGGCGAGGCCTCCTCCTGGCATCCCGCGCTCGGGATCGCCCTGCACCTGCGCGTCAGCGTCGTCTCCGAGGCCAGTCACGGCGTGCATGCGCGCTGGACCGGACCCTCCGGCGATGTGCTCGCGGAACGCACCTTTGTCTGCGGCGCCGCCGCCTACGAATGGCAAACGGCGGCCGACGCGCTCGCCGAACTGGCCCCGCAAGGCGCGCTCTCCGGCATCGCCGCCGACGCCGCGACCATGGCCGCGCGCGCCTGAACCCTTTTTCCCACTCCGCCCCATGCCCGCGATCCACGATATTCCCGACACCGTCTTCGAGGAGACCGTCACCCGCGCGGTGCACGAGGTCTTCAGCACCATGCTCGGCCAGCCGGCCCGGTATGTCCCCATGAGCGAGACCCCGCATCCCAACTCGCTCGAGCTCGATCAACCCCACGTCGTGGGCACGGTCGGCTTCATCGGCGCCATCAACGGCCTGATCTACCTCTACCTCGACGTCGGCTTCGCCCAGAAGTGCGCCGCCAACCTTCTCGGCCTCTCCGCCGACGAGCTCGCCGATGGCGTCGTTGACCGCCTCGTCCCCGTGCTCGGCGAGCTCACCAACATGACCGTGGGCACCTTCAAGAACCAGCTCTCCGACCGCGGCTTTCCCTGTCGCCTCACCATCCCCTCCATCCTTCGCGGCAGCCGCTTTCGCATCGAGCCGATCAGCTCCGCCACGCGACGCATCTACCGTTTCGAGATCGCCGGCTCCCCCATCACGGCCGACCTGCTCATGCAGCCCGGCGAATAACACCCGTTTTCTTGTCCGCCATGCGCTACAAAATCCTCTCCGTGGACGACTCCAAGACCGTCCGCATCATCATCAAGAAGGCCTTCAAGAACTACGACTGCGAGATCCTCGAGGCCGCCAACGGCGTGGAGGGCCTCGCCATCGCCAACAAGGAGCCGCCCGACGTCATCCTCCTCGACATCACCATGCCCGTCATGGACGGCGTGGAGATGCTCACCAAGCTCAAGAGCGACCCCGCCCTCAAGACCATCCCCGTGGTCATGCTCACCGCCGAGGGCGGCAAGGACAACGTCCTCAAGATCGCCAAGATCGGCGTGCGCGACTACATCGTGAAGCCATTCAAGGAGGATCTCCTCGTGCAAAAGGTCGGCCGCATCATCGACCTCAAGCCCATCTCCGAGGCGCCCGCGAAGGGAAAGTCGATCTTCGACCCCGCCAAGATCCTCGTCGTCGAGGACAAGCCCGCCATCCTCGCCCAGATCCAGGACGGCTTCAAACACACGCCCTGGCAGGTCCACGGCGTCGCCACCACCGGCGAGGCGATCGACTACTGCGGCGCCAACGCCGTCGACCTCATCATGATCTCCCTGTCCCTGCCGGAGGAGGCCGCCTTCACCCTTTTCCGCGTGCTCAGGACGTCGTTGAAAACCAAATACACGCCGATCTTCGGCCTGGTGGTGAAGACCGACGCCGCCGCCCAGCAGCAGGCCCAGCAGACCGGCTTCTCCGCCATCGCCACCAAGCCCCTCGATCTCTCCGAGCTCGAGGGAAAGGTGGCCCGCGCGATGAACCTCGACACCTCCCAGCGCTATTTCCGCACCGAGGGGGAGCTCTTTGTCATGCGCCTGCCCGAGGTCTGCTCCGCCTCCGTGGTCGCCGAGGTCTCCACCTATCTCCGCGGCAAGGTCTCCGAGGCCGTCGACAGCGGCATCAACAAGGCCGTGTTCGACCTCCACGAGGTGAAGCGCCTCGACATGCCCCTCATCAAGCTCCTCCTCACCGCGATGCAGACCTGCCGCGAGGTCGCCCTCCAGCACACCATGGTCGGCAGCGGCGCCATCGTGGCCGAGTGCAAAGGCTACGAGGACACCCGCGGATGGCAGTTCCATGAGACGATCGAGGAGGCCCGCCAAAGCTTCCAAAAACCCGTCCCGGCCTCCGCCGCCGCGGCCTGAGCCGGCCTTGGGCCGCCGGCCCCCCCGGATTGTTTGCCTTTGGGTGGACGCGCGGGTCCCTCCGCGCGTTTGGTCGGCTCCAAGCAGCGGGCGGGATGCGCCCGCTCACCCGGGATCCTCGTTCGGCAGTCAGCCCGCCCGATCCACGGGCGGGCTTATTTTTTCGTCTCGGTCCGCGCCACCGTCCGCGCTTCCAGCACGCGGCCGAGCGCGGAAAGCAGCGTGTCCGCGGCAAAGGGCTTGGGCAAAATCACGCCCGGCATGTTCTCGCCCCCGGGCGCCGGGTCGGATTGTCCGCCCACGCCGATCACCGGCACCGTCGGATCGACCCCGTGCAACGCCGCCACCAGCTCGGCCCCCTCCATTCCCGGCAAACGCAGGTCGGCGACCACCGCCGCGATCTCCGAATGGCGACGGGTGAAAAGCGCCACCGCCTCCGCGCCCTCGGAGGCCGTCGCCACCCGGTAGCCAAAGGCGACGAGCATCTGGCGCGTCACCTCCAGGAGGGAGCTCTCGTCGTCGACGACGAGGACCAGCTCCCCCGTTCCGGCGCGCGGCCGCCCCGGCGCCGCCTTCGTTCCGCCGGCTTCCGCCTTTTCCTGGATCGCCGGCAGAAAAATCCGGAAGACGGAGCCCTTCCCCGGCGCGCTGTCGAGCTCCACCCGCCCGCCGTGGCCGCGCACGATGCCCAAAACCGTGGAGAGTCCCAACCCGGTGCCCTTGCCCGGCGCCTTGGTGGTGAAAAACGGCTCGAAAATCCGTTCGCGCAGCTCGGCGCTTATGCCGCAGCCCTCGTCCACCACCTCGAGCGCCACGTGACGCCCGGCCGTTTCGCCGCGCCGCGCGTCCGCGCGGCTGCCGTCGAGCACCACGTTGAAGGCGCGTAAGGACAACCGCCCGCCCCCGGGCATCGCGTCGCGGGCGTTCACGCAGAGATTGAGCAAAACCTGGTTGAGCTGCGTCGCGTCGCCGACCACCGGCCAAAGGTCCGGGGCCACCTCGGCGCGCCAGACGATGTTCCTGGGAAAGCTGCCGGTCACGAATGCCTCTGTCTCGCGCAACACCTCGCGCATATCCAGGCGCGCCCGCGCCCCTTCCACGCCGCGGGCGAACGACAACACTTGCCGCACCAGACTCGCCGCGCGCCGGGCGCTGCGCTCCACGGTGTCCACCACGGCGACGTCTTCGGTGCGCAGACCGCGAAGGCGCAGCATCTCCACGCCCATCATAATCGGAGCCAGCAGATTGTTGAGGTCGTGCGCGATGCCGCCGGCGAGCGTCCCGATGCTCTCCAAACGCTGTGCGCGAAGAAACTGCTGCTCGAACCGCTTGCGCTCCCCGATATCGGCCGCCACCACGACGAAATAGTCGGGCCGCCCGGCCGCGTCGCGCAGGAGCTTCAGGACCACGCTCACCCACACGATCCCGCCGTCCTTCCTTCGATAGCGCTTTTCGGATGTGGCGTTATCCCGCTCCCCGGCGAGCATCGCCCGGTGCGCCGCCTCGCTTTCCGCCCGATCCTCCGGCGCGGTCAGCTCGGAAAAAGTCATCTCCACCAACTGCTCGCGCGGGTAGCCGGTGATCTCGCAAAGCTGGTCGTTTACCCATCGAAAACGTCCCTCCGGCGAGACATGGGCAATGCCCACCGCCGCCTGCTCGAAGGTCGCGCGAAAGCGCTCCTCGCTTCCGCGCAGGGCTTCCTCCGCCCGCCGCCTCTCCGTGATGTCGATCCCCACGCCGACCAGGCATCGCCGCCCCTCGAACTCGACGCGTCGACCGGTGAAAAAATACGGGATGCTCCGCGCTTCCTTCGTATAAAAACAGGCCTCGACCGCGGATTCGCCGCGCTCGAACACCTCGTCGATCCTGTCCCGCACACGGACGCGGTCCTCCGGCGCGATGAAGTCGAGCGGACGCATCCGCGCGATCTCTTCGTTGGCGTGGCCGGAGACGCGCGCGAAATTTCGGTTCCAACGCAAAAAACGCCCGGCCTCGTCGTAAAAATAAAGCACGCCCGGCATGCTATCGATCATCGTGTCGGAAAACCGGCGTTCCGCCGCGGCGCGCGCCTCGGCCAGCCGTCTCTCCGCCTCGCGCATGAGAGCGTCGAGGGCAAATGCGATGTCCGCCGACGCCTCCTCGAGCAAGGCCAGCTCTTCCCTCCGAAAGAACTGCGGCTCGCTCGAATAGGCGCGCAACACCCCGCGAATGACGCCGCCCTCGCGAATCGGCAAAGCCACCGAAGAGCGCAATCCCCGCCTCTCCAGCTCAGGCCGCCAAGGCAAGGTGACCGGATCGGCCAAGGTGTCGTCGCACACGTAGGCGCGCCCCTCGCGAAACGCGCGCCCCGAGGGGCCGGATCCTTCCGGCCGCTCGTCCACGTAGATGCGCAAGGTCTCCACATAGCCGTCCGTGTCGCCCGCCGTCGCCACCGGCGCCAGACGCCCCGTTTCGGGCTCATGCCAGCCGATCCACGCCATGCGAAAGCCTCCCTGCTCCACCAACACCTCGCACACCCGGCGAAACAGTTCCTCGCGCACCGGCAGACGCACGATCGCCTGATTGATGTGGCTGAGCGCGGCCTTGAGACGCCCGACTCGTCGCAGTTGCCGTTCGTGATCCCGCAGGTCCCGGTTGCTCGCCTCGAGCGCCCCGTAGGTCCTGCGCAGCAGAAAGAAAAGAAAGCCCGTGGTCACGAGGACGAAGGCCATCCCCTTGTAAACGCTCCACTTCACCATCCGCTCCGGCGTGCCGGCGAGCAGCCCCAGCACATGGTCGGAACTGAAAATCCACAAGGTGGCCAACCCCGCATAGGCCACCGTTATCCCGATCACCGGCGAAAACTTCCGGCCCGCGCGACGATCCTCCCCGGAGCCATCTTCGGCCGGCTTCCGCCGCGTTTCCTGGGGTTTAATGGCCACGGTTCAGCGATTTAATGCATACCTAGC
>CBIHRE010000100.1:0-12306 GCA_966212385.1 uncultured Akkermansia sp.
CGCGCTCCGCCTCCGGGATGCCCGGACCTTGGTCGCGCACGCTGAGCACGGCGGATGAAGCGGGGCCGCCGGCCTGCTCGACGCGGACCAAGACGAGCGAGCCGGGGGGCGAGTATTTGACCGCGTTGCTCAGGAGATTGTCGACGACTTGGCGGATGCGGGCCGCGTCCAGCGAGACCACGGGGGACGCGGAATCGGGCTCAAGTTGGATGCGCGTGTTTTTTCGCGCGGCCTCGATCGACGCGAAGCGGATGGCCTTGTCCGCCAGCTCGCGAAGCGGGGTGGGGGCGAGAGCCAGGCGCAATTCGCCGGCCTCGATCGTGGCGATATCGAGCAGCTCGTTGACGAGATCGAGCATCGCCTGACTGGCGCCGTGAATGGACCCCACGATGTCGGCTTGTTCCGCGTTGAGCGGGCCGATGGACGGTTCGCGCAGAAACTCGGCCAAGCCCCGGATAGAGGCCAATGGATTGCGCAGGTCGTGGGCGCACATGCCCAGGAACTTGTTCTTCGCCTCGTTGGCCTTGATCAGCTGCGAGGCGTAGAAACGACGCTCGAGGTGGGTTCGGATGCGCACAAGCGCCTCCTTGGCGCGGAACGGCTTCGGCAGGTAGTCGGCGCCCCCGGCGTTGAAGCCGGTCACCACGTCCTCGGATTCCGCCTTGGCGGTGATGAACAGGATCGGCGCGCAGGCATCGCCGTAAGTCGCGCGGAGCCGGCGGCAGGTTTCGAAGCCGTCGATGCCCGGAAGCATCACGTCGAGCAGCACGAGGTCGGGCTTGTAGCTGGGGTAAACATCCAGCGCTTCCTCCGCGGTTACCGTTGAAAAGAGCGTGTAACCTTCGCGCTTTAGAATGCCTTCCAGAATACGGATGTTTATGCGGTCGTCATCCACCACCAGGATGCGCGCGGAGGGGGGGGCGGAATTCGAGGCGGGCATGCGCGAGGATGTGCCTTCATGGCTAGGCATAAGACGGTGAGCTTCAACCGTTCTTTGCAAATAGGCGCCATCTCGTGGGCGTGGCATATATCGTCGCATGCGTATGTGTTGATTCCTCGCTTGCGGATGGAGGGTAAGCGGTAAAGCTCCGTCCTCTCTTTTTCCCATGGCCAATACCTTTGTTTTCTCCTCCGAGTCCGTCGGCGAAGGGCATCCCGACAAGGTTGCCGACCTGATCTCCGACAGCGTCCTCGACGCCTGCCTCGCCTTCGACAAGACCGCCCGCGTCGCCTGCGAGACCTTCGTGAAGTCCAACGTGGTCGTGGTTGGCGGCGAAATCACGCTGCCGAAGCTCCAGGACAAGAAGACCGGCAAGACCAAGCCCCTTGGCGAGGCCATCAATCTCGACAAGATCATCCGCGACGCCATCCGCGAGATCGGCTACGTCAACGACGACGACGTCTTCCACGCCGACACCGTATTCATCAACAACTACCTGACCGCCCAGTCCGCCGACATCGCGCAGGGCGTCGACGCCAAGAAGGCCGAGGGAAAAAAACACGCCGAGCAAGGCGCCGGCGACCAGGGCCTGATGTTCGGCTTCGCGTCCGACGAGACCGAGGAGCTCATGCCCGCCCCGGTGATGTTCGCCCACCGTCTCGGCCGCGAGCTCACCGCCATCCGCAAGGGGCAGCGTAAGGTGAAGGCCGCCTGGCTCCGCCCCGACGCCAAGTCCCAGGTCTCCGTTCGCTACGTCGACGGCGTTGCCACCGAGATCGTCAACGTCGTCATCTCCACCCAGCACAGCGCCGACGTGAAGCACGCCGAGATCGAGGCCTTCCTGATCGAAAACGTCATCAAGAAGGTCATCCCCGCCAAGCTCCTCACCGCCAAGACCGAGTTTCTCATCAACCCGACCGGCAAGTTCGTCATCGGCGGCCCGCAGGGCGATTCCGGCCTCACCGGCCGCAAGATCATCGTCGACACCTACGGCGGCTGGGGCCGTCACGGCGGCGGCGCCTTCTCCGGCAAGGATCCGTCCAAGGTCGACCGCTCCGCCGCCTACATGGGCCGCTGGGTCGCGAAGAACATCGTCGCCGCCGGCCTCGCCAAGCAGGCCGAGGTGCAGTTCGCCTACGCGATCGGCCACCCGAACCCCGTCAGCGTCTACGTGAACACCTTCGGCACCGGCTCCGTCTCCGACGAGATCATCACCGAGGCCATCCAGCAGGTGTTCTCCTTCAAACCCGCCGACATCGTGAAGCAGCTCGACCTGCTCCGCCCGATCTACCGGGAAACGACCAACTACGGCCACTTCGGCAAAAAGGGCCTCCCGTGGGAGCAGACCACCAAGGTCGCCGCCCTCCAGGCCGCCGTGAAAAAACTCGCCAAGTAATCTTCAACGCAGAGTCGCGGAAGCGCGGAGAAAAGCCGACCGGCTCCGCTCTCATGCCCCGCTCTTCTCCTCCTCTGCGTCTCCGCGCCTCTGCGTTAAAAACTGCAACCACCTTGAACAAATGAGCACCCTTCCTCCTCCCTCCGCCGCCGGTCAGGACTACCACGTCGCCGACATCAAGCTCGCCGACTGGGGCCGCAAGGAGATCGCCATCGCCGAGCACGAGATGCCCGGACTCATGGCCGTCCGCAAAAAGTTCGGCCCCTCCAAACCGCTCGCCGGCGTCCGCGTCACCGGCTCCCTGCACATGACGATCCAGACCGCCGTCCTCATTGAGACGCTGGTCGCCCTCGGCGCCACTGTGCGCTGGGCCTCGTGCAACATCTTCTCCACCCAGGACCACGCCGCCGCCGCCATCGCCGCCACCGGCGTGCCGGTCTTCGCCTGGAAGGGCGAAACTCTCGAGCAATACTGGGACCTCACCTGGAAGGCCATCGTCGGCCCCGATGGCAAGGGCCCGCAGCTCGTCGTCGACGACGGCGGCGACGTCACGCTCCTCCTTCACAAGGGCTACGAGCTCGAAAATGGTAGCGATTGGGTGAATACGCCTTCCGGCTCTCACGAGGAGCAGGTCATCAAGGACCTCCTGAAGAAGATCCATGCCGAGGATCCGCTCGTGTTCTCCCGCATCAAGGCCGACTGGCGCGGCGTCTCCGAGGAGACCACCACCGGCGTCCACCGCCTCTACCAGCTCCACGAGCAGGGCAAGCTCCTCGTTCCCGCCATCAACGTGAACGACTCCGTCACCAAGTCGAAGTTCGACAACCTCTACGGCTGCCGCGAGTCGCTCGCCGACGGCCTCAAGCGCGCCACCGATGTCATGATCGCCGGCAAGGTCGCCTGCGTCTGCGGCTACGGCGACGTCGGCAAGGGCTCCGCCCACTCGCTCAAGGGCTTCGGCGCCCGCGTCGTCACCACCGAGATCGACCCCATCAACGCCCTCCAGGCCGCGATGGAAGGCTTCGAGGTCAACACCATCGAGAGCACTCTCGGCAAGGCCGACATCTACGTCACCACGACGGGCAACAAGGACATCATCACCCTCGAGCACATGCGGGCTATGAAAGACCAGGCCATCGTCTGCAACATCGGCCACTTCGACAACGAGATCCAGGTCGACCGCCTCAAGAAACACCCCGGCGTGAAACACACCCACATCAAGCCCGGCTACGACGCCTATACCTTCACCGACACCGGCCGCACGATCTACCTGCTCGCGGAAGGCCGCCTCGTGAACCTCGGCTGCGCCACCGGCCATCCGTCCTTCGTGATGTCGAACTCGTTCACCAACCAGACGCTCGCCCAGATCGACCTCTGGAAAAACAAGGACACCTACGCGGTCGGCGTCTACCGCCTGCCCAAGCACCTCGACGAGGAGGTCGCGCGCCTCCACCTCGAGAAAATCGGCGCCGTCCTCACCAAGCTCACGCCCTCGCAGGCCGAGTATCTCGGCGTGCCCGTCGACGGCCCGTATAAGCCCGAGCACTACCGCTACTGAGCTCCGCGCCGTTGGCGCCGCTTCTTCGCCGCGTTCCTCCCGGCCGGCCCGCTTTCCGCGGGCCGGCCTTTTTTGTTTTCCAAACTCCCCACGGCGACTCCCGCTTCGTGCGCAGACGCCGTCGCAAAAACTTCAGCACCGCCGCCTCCTCCGCGCCGAGACCGGTCGCTGGCCGCGGCAGCGCCTTTTTCACGACCTTGCCGCTCTCCAAGTCCGCGACCTCGGCCTCCACTTGCGGCAGCACGCGCGTCGGCAGCTCCACCACCTCGCCCTGCTGGTAGGCCTCGATCACCTCGGGGTGGATGTAGCTCTTGCGGCACACCGCGACGGTGTTGCCGAGCCGTGCCGCCACTTCCTCGATCGCCCGCAGCACCGAGCGTTTTGTCGGCCGCGGCTCCCGCGCATGCTGTTTCGCAAAGAACAGAGCCGCCAGCACCGTCCCCGCCCAAGTGCGAAAATCCTTCGCCGAAAACTCCGCGCCCGCCGTCTCGTGCAGGTAGGCGTTGATGTCCGCCGAGCCGATGTTCACGACCGCGCCGTCTGCGTCGAGATACTGGAACAACTCCTGCCCCGGCAGATCGCGCAACCGCCGCACGATACTCGCGAGGCGTTCGTCTTGCAGGTCGATCTCGTGCACTCGACCGCTCTTGCCCTTGAAGCGAAACAACACGTGGTCGCTGCGCACCTTGGCGTGACGGTTGCGCAGCGTGCTCAAGCCATAGGAACGGTTTGACCGCGCGTATTCCTCGTTGCCCACGCGAATCAGCGTCGTCTCGAGGAGCCGGACCATCGCCGCGAGAACCTTTTCCCGCCCCAGGCCCGGCCGGCGGAAATCCCGCGCCACGCGTTTCCGGATGGCGGGCAGCGCGCGGCCGAATTCGAGCAGCCGCGCGTATTTGTTTTCCTCCCGATGCGTCCGCCAGTCGGCGTGGTAACGATACTGCTTCCGCCCCCGTGCGTCTCGGCCCGTCGCCTGGATGTGGCCGTGGGGCAGGGGACAGATCCACACGTCGGTCCAGGCCGGCGGAATGGCGAGCTTGCGGATGCGCTCGACCGTTTCCGCGTCCGTCACCGCCCGCCCGTCCGAATCGAAGAAACGCCATTCCCCGCGTCGGAGACGACGTGCGAGCCCCGGATGCCGATCGTCGACAAGCCGCAGGCCGGGCGGCGGGGAAGGGATGCGCTCCGTGTCGTCCATGTATGCAATTAGCCGCGACAAACGGCGCGTTTTGCACCGCCGTCCCACTCGCCGCCCCGGATGGCTCGCGAGGCGCTTTTCTCCGAATATCGCCGCCCGTCAGCCGCTTGCGGGGAGCGGCGTCGGATCGGCATCCCGCGCGCTGCCTGCCGCATGCCATGAAACCCAAACCCTCCGCTCCCGACCCCGCCACCGAGGCCGCCCTTATCACCGGCGCCTCGAGCGGTATCGGCCTTCACCTCGCCCGCGAATTCGCCCGCCACGGGCACCCCGTCATCCTCGTCGCCCCGGTGCAGGCCGAGCTCGATTCCGTGGCCGCCGAAATCCGTTCCGACTTCGCCGTCGGCGTCCACGCCTTCGCCCACGACCTGAGGGACGAACGTGCCGCCGACGCCCTTTTCACCGAACTCGCCGCCATCGGCCTCATCCCCGCCATCTTGGTGAACAACGCCGGCCTCGGTCGCTGGGGCCACTTCTGGGACATTCCGCTCCAGGAAGACCTCTCGATGATCCGCCTCAACATCGAGGCGCCGATCCGCCTGACCAAGCGCGCCCTGCCGCTCCTGCTGCAACGCGGAGGCGGGCGCATCCTCAACACCGCGTCGATCGCCGGCTTCGAACCCGGGCCGCTGCTCGCGGTTTACCACGCGACCAAGGCCTTCGTCCTGTCCTGGTCCGAAGCGCTCGCCACCGAGCTCGCCGACACCTCCGTGAGCGTCACCACGCTTTGCCCGGGGCCGGTCGACACCGACTTCTTTCCGAAAGCCGACATGATCGACACCGGGGCCTTTCAGAAGGCCCAGGTCATGGCGCCTCAGGACGTCGCGTCGGCCGCCTACGCCGGGCTCATCGCGGGCGATCGCGTCGTCGTCCCCGGGGCCGCGAACAAGGCGATGGTCTTCTCGCGACGCATCCTGCCCGAATCCGCGCAGGCCAAGATCAACGAAAAGCTCTACCGGCGGACGGAACCTTCCGCGCGCAAACGGGAGCGCGGAGAGCTTGAGGCCGAGGCGGAGACAAAGACCGGCCGGACCGGCTGATCGGATGGCGACCCTCACTTGCGCTTCGCTTTCTTGGCCCATGCCACGATCGCCACCACCACGATCACGCCGAAAACGAGGAAAATGGTTTCGATGCCCATGACGCCAGTTTAGCGGCTGCCGGATCGCGAGCCGAGCGGGCGCCCCGGCCCTCGGGGCGTGGGGGCCCAGCCCCCTGCGAGCAAGGCTCCGTGCCCCACAGACCTCGCCGGGCCCGACCCGATTCCGAAGGGCGGCCCCCAAGCGCTAACATGACGGCATGAGCCACACATCCATAGACCACTCCGCCCGCATCCTCCGTCATGGAAGACGGGCGGACGAGATCACCGACGAAGCCATCGCCCTCCGCGCCCGTGAGCTTGCGATGATCGACGGCCGCTCCCCGCGAGACATCACGGACGAGGACCGGCAACGCGCGCTCGCCGAACTGCGCGGCGAGCTTTTGCCCGAGACCTCCTTCGACGATGGAGAGGGCGGTGCCGGCCTGAGCCGCGATCCATCGGAACCGCTTTCCATCGCGGGAGAACGCAAGCCCACGCTCAACGAGCCCGAAGACCAGGAGGTCGAGGAGCGTCTCGTCCTGGAGGGCGTCGAGGAGGCGCAGCATGACCAGATGCTCGCCGCCCGCCGTCGCCGCGAAACCTGAAACACCAACCTGAAACCAGTCCCGCTCGCCATGCAAACCTATCCCCGCGTCAACCCGTCCGTCGACATGGTCGGCGGCGACGATCTCCCGGTGCTCTACGTGAAATCCAGTTGTCCTTGGTGCTCCGAGGTCGCCGATTTTCTCGACGAGCACGGCATTCCCTACCGTCGTTTGGACATCGTCGAAAATCCCTCCGCCCGAGCGGACAGGGAACGACTCTCCCGCCAGGCCAAGGTCCCCACGCTCGATTGGCAGGGGGAGGTTTTGGCGGACTTCGGAGTCGACGAATTGGTGCCCTTCCTCCGCTCCCGAAACGTCAAACTTGAGGACAGTTAGCCATGGCCCCCCATTACATCATCACCGTTTCCGAAGGACGCTTCCGTGTCCTCGAACGCTTCGCCCGGCCCGGCCACATCACGCCGACGCTGCGCGAGGTCGCCAGCCATGATTTCATGCCTGCCGCCAGCGCCTACTCCGCGCGTGAAATCAACCAGATCGGTTACGGAGCGACGAATCTCCTTCGTCCGCTCGGCCAATCTGGTGGCGGCGGAGCGCCGATGGCGGACGACGAAAGGCGTCGCACCGTCGAATGGCTCGTCGAGCAGATCGAGCATTTCCTGCTCGCACGGCCGGGGCAGGCCTGGGCTTTCGCCGCCGGTCCCCATCTGCACAACCCCGTCCTCGAGCGTCTCCGCCCCTCGGTGCGCGGGTCCCTGGTGGAGTCCGTGCAAAAGAATCTCGCGCTTACCCCGGCGGGCGAGCTCGCCACCTATTTCAAGGTTCGGGCCTGATTCGAGCTCCGGCGGATATTGCATTCGGACCTTTGAACTCAGGTGCATGGGCGCGTCCCTGCCGTCCAGTAGCCGCCATCGCGCGGGCACGAGCCACGGGCGCGGGACGCGCCCGTCCACCTAAAGTCTAGGCCCCGCCGGCTCCGGTTGTTGGTCTGAATTTCCGCGACGCGGCCGGCCGCGTCCCGAGGTTGGGGCGAGGCCGGCTGCGTCGCTTCGTTTATTCACGGCCGGCGGGAACCGACTCGGAATGAAAGCGGTGCAGGCGCCTGGCGTAGTCCTCGTCCCATGGCGCCTCCGGATCGTAGGCCGGGGCCGCTTTCACGGCTTCCCGCGTCAGGTCGATGTAGACGCGGGACTGCGCCCAACTCACCGAGCTGATCCAGTCCGGAGAGACGACCACCTTCCGTCCGGGCAGCCAGTTCCTCGGATCGATCACGAGATAGCGGATGCTCCATGTCAGGTCCTCGAACAAAAGATCGTTTATATGCCCCACGCCTCCGTCCGTGGCTTCGAGGCGATATCCGAGCACCGCGCCGGCCCGGCGCAGGCGCGGATCCCCGTGGGGCGCCGTGCGCACCGCTGGCGTGGCGGCGAGCGCGGCTTGCGCCGTCGCAGGCATCGGCGGATAGACGGGCGCCTCCACCACGGGAAGGGGCGTGGCGAGGGCGCCGAGATAATCGCCGCCCATCCAGTATGCGGGCCAGCCGTAGTGCGCCTGCAGGCCTGCCTCGTGCTCGCGGGTCACCGCTTGCTCGGTGTCGACGCTCGGGCTGTGGCGAACCTGGTCGGTGGTGAGATTGACGGGCAGCATGCCTCCGTCCCAGTCCGGAGCGTCGAGCACCGAAGTGGCGATGAGCACCTTGCGGCTGTTCAGCCAAGTGCCCGTCTCGACGATCAGATATCGTATGGTCCATTGCTCGTCGTCGAAGTAGAGGTCTTTCACCCGGCCGAGCACGCCGTCGCGGGCGCGCAGTTCGAGATGCTTCAGGGAATCGGCGGATCGGATCATGACGGGGGAAGCGTTGAGGTTTCGATTGCGGGGTTCTGTCGGCGAGGCCCGCGGCAAGCTTAGTCCCTTGCGTCCCCGGCCGGGATGGGGAGCCGGAAGGTGGCGCCCCTGCGGGATGCCTTTAGGGCCCGATTTCCGAGGGCGCCCGCCGAGCCGGTTCCCAAGCGGGCGTCGCCGCAGGCCGCCCAAGTAGGGCGGTGGATGGCCTCTTCAGCCATTCCCCCAGGCACGGGCTTTTGTCGTGGCTGACCAACTACATGGCCCGGTGCGCCCTCCGCGCTCGTGTCGCGAAGGCGACCGCGGTCCGCGCCGGCCCCTCATCCATCCATACCCATGAAATCAACAAACTCCTCCACGGTCACCCAAGACTGCATCGATGTCTGCAATCGTCTCCTCCGCGGCGAGCTCTCGGCGGTCGAGACCTACCGGCAGACCATCCGCAAATTCGAGGGCGACCCCGCTCTTCCCACGCTGCGCCAGATCCTGTCCGAACATGAATTCGCGGCGGAGCTTCTGCGGAACAACGTTCTCGAGATGGGCGGCGAGCCGTCGACCGACTCCGGGGCTTGGGGCGCTTTCGCCAACGCCGTTCAAGGCGTCGCCAAGGTCTTCGGCGAATCCTCCGCGCTCAAGAGCCTGCAACAAGGCGAGGAGCACGGTCTCGACGACTACGAGGACGCCCTCGAGGACGAGGACGTCATGCCCGGGTGCAAGGACATGATTCGCTCCGAGCTGCTCGCGCGCAGCCGGCAGCACATCGCGACCCTTCAAGGGTTGGCCGATCGACGCTGAATTTCCGGTCCCGAACAGAAACCCCGTCTTCCACGCCATGAAAACACATCCATCCATTCCTCGCTCCCTGCTTCTCGTCTCCCTCGCCGTCCTCTCCGCGTCGGCCCTGAGCGCCGCCGAACGCGGCTCCGCGGGCGAGATCGGTTCCTCCCGGGCGAGCGAAACACTTCGCCGCGACGCCCAATCCGCCTCCCGCTTGATCGGCATGTCCGTCCGGTCCGCCGACAACGAAAAGGTCGGCACCGTGGAGGACATCTTCGTCGATCTCGAGTCGGGCCGCGTTTCCGGAGTCATTCTTTCGTCGGGCGGGTTCCTCGGAATCGGCGACGCCCTGAGCGTCGTCCAAGCCAAGGACCTCAGCCGCGGCGCCGAAGGCGAGCTCCGGCTCGACCTCACCCGCGAGAAGCTCGCCGCCGCTCCTCGCTACGACAAAGGAGACTTGGGCGAGCGCATCAAGGAGCGCTGGTCCGACGCCACCGACGACTCGCGCCGCCGCCGCGACCGCGATCCCTCCGCAAGCGTCACGGATCGCGCGCCTGATCGCGCCGAGCGCGGCGTCGACCGGCCCTACCGTCCCGTCGACGCCGATAACACCGCCCGCAACCGGAGGGACCGCGATCCCTCCCTCACGGCCGACCCGCTCGACCAAAGCAACCGGCGCTCCGACGTCGAGACCACCGCGCGCATCCGTTCCGCCCTCGTCGAAAACGACCGTCTCTCCACCAACGCGAAAAACGTGAAGATCGTCACGCGCGACGGCCAGGTCACCCTGCGTGGCCCGGTCGCCAGCGAGGAGGAGAAACGCATCATCGCCGAGGTCGCCGCGCGCAGCGCGCCCGGCCGCGTCACCAATCAGATCGAGGTCGAGCAGCGCTGAGCGCACCGGCCTTTTCCCTCCCGAATCCTACACTCAACCCACTACCGCCATGTCCAAAAAATCTGTCTTCGCCATCGCCAACACCCGGTCCCAGGCCGAGGCCATCGTCACCGAGCTCAAAGACGCAGGTTTCTCCAACAACGACATCTCCGTGCTCTTCCCCGACGAAGGCACCACGCGCGATTTCGCGCATGAGAAAAACACCAAGGCCCCGGAAGGCGCCGTCACCGGCGCCACCACCGGCGGCGTGATCGGCGGCGCCCTCGGCTGGATCGCTGGCATCGGGGCGCTGGCCATTCCCGGCGTGGGTCCCTTCGTCGCCGCCGGTCCCATCGTCGCCGCCCTGAGCGGCGTCGGCATCGGCGCGGCCGTCGGCGGCATCGCCGGCGCCCTCATCGGCATGGGCATCCCCGAACTCGAGGCCAAGCGCTACGAGGGCAAGATCCGCCGAGGCAACCTGCTCATCTCGGTGCACGCGGAAAACTCGGACGGGGTGGAGCGCGCGAAGAAAATCTTCCGCCAAGCCGGCGCCGACGACATCACCACCGCGTCGGAGGCCTCCGCGCCCCGCGTCAGCGAGCGCAGCTCGGCGGAGCCGATAGGCTCGACGACCGGACGCCACTACTGATTCTCCGCGCCCCGTCGCGCTTTCCTTTTGCAAGGATCCGGTTCCTCTCGGGACCGGATCTTTTTTGCGTCCGCACCGCGCTCCCCGACGAGAATCTGCGTAAGCAGGCTCGCCCGGAGAAGGCCTCGAAAAAATCCGTGGGGGATCGCACCCTATTCAGACTCCGGGACAGTGGCTAGATTGAGCATGGGAGAAATGACAGGAGGCGCTTCGCGGGCCGCCACCGTTTCTCTCCACGTCACCCTTAGCCCTTAGCCACGAAATGAGTCTTGTCTCCCGCCTGCCCCGTATCCGGGGTTTCTTCGGTCGCTCCCGTTCCCGGACCGCCCGCCTGTCCGCCCTCGCGCTGCTCTCCGTCGCCGTGCCCGCCCTGCACGCCCAGGTCAAACTGATGACCAACGGCGACAGCATCACCTTCGGTGTCGGCGCCTCCGACACCACCACCCAGTGCTACACCGCGCAGCTCGGCCGCATGCTCGGCGCCGGCTACTACACGCAGAAAGACGGCACCGGCGGCGCCACGATGCTGAAGCTCGGCACCGTGCCCTTCTGGAACACCCAAGGCATTCGCATCACGAGCGAGATGAATCCCAACTTCATCTACATCATGCTCGGGACAAACGACTCCAAGCCCGTCAACTGGGTCTACAAGGACCAGTATATCCCGGACTACCTCAGCCTGATCGACATCTATCGCGCGCTTCCCGCCAACCCGCAGATCTACCTCGGCCTTCCCCCGCCCGCCACCGACAGCACCGGCGACGTCCGCGGCCCCGTCGTCGCCAACGAGGTCATTCCCAAGATCATCGAGGTCGCCCGTCAGCGTAACCTCAAGGTCGTCGACGCGCACACGCCCTTCCTCGATCCGTTCCGCAGCGTTCTGCCCGACGGCATTCATCCGAACGACGCCGGTCACGGCCTCATCGCCACGCAGATCTACAACGCCGTCGTCAAAGGCCAGGCTTGGAGCCCCACGCCTTCCGCTTGGCAACGCAGCGAGGTCGGCGCCACCGGCTACACCGGCGCGGACGCCGTCGACGAGTCCGGCGTGTTTCAAGTGATGGGCGGCGGCGCGACCGTCGGCTCCACCGCGGACGCATTCCACTTTGTCCATCAAACCACCACCGGCGATGTCGAGCTCACCGCCCGCGTGCTCGGCCAGCGCAACCTCGACCCGCTTGTCGCCACGCGCCCCGATTCCTCCGCCGGAGTGATGGTCCGAGAAAGCAGCTCCGCCGACGCTCGCCAGGTTTCCGTCCTCGCCACGCCCGGCGCCGGCGTCTCCTTCCGCTGGCGCGATTCCGTCGGCGCCACCGGCGGATCCGTCACCGTCGCGAATGTCACGCCTCCCGTCTGGGTGCGCGTTCGCCGCGCCGGCAACACCTTCGCCGGCTACTATTCCACGGATGGCTCCGCTTGGACCCATAT
>CBIHRE010000101.1:0-12267 GCA_966212385.1 uncultured Akkermansia sp.
TGCGTCGGTTTTGACCGCGGCCACGCCCGTCTCCGCGTCGCCGTGCCGAAAAACAAGCTCCGCCTCTGGTCGCACGAGGATCCCGCGCTCTACACCGTCCTCGTCTCGCTCACCCCGCCGAAATCCTCCGGCGCCGAGCCCTCGCATGCCGCCATCCGCGTCGGCTTCCGCAAGATCGAGATCCGCGACCGCTCGCTCCTCATCAACGGCAAGCGCGTCCTCATCAAGGGCGTCAACCACCACGAGCACCACCCTGACCACGGTAAGGCGCTCCCCTTCGAGACCATGCGCCGCGACCTGGTCCTGATGAAGCGTTTCAACTTCAACGCCGTCCGCCTCTCCCACTACCCCCACGACCCGCGCTTCCTCGACCTTTGCGACGAGCTCGGCCTCTACGCGATCGACGAGGCCGACGCCGAGTCGCACGACTTCCACAACACCCTCTGCAACGACCCGCGCTACGCCACCCCCTGGCTCGACCGCGCCCTCCGCATGGTCGTGCGCGACATCAACCATCCCTCCGTCATCGCGTGGTCGCTGGGCAACGAATCCGGCTACGGCCCGTCCCACGACGCCGCCGCCGGATGGATCCGCCACTACGACCCCTCGCGCCCGCTCCACTACGAGGGCGCCGTCTCCCGTTGGCAAAGCGGCGCCACATTCCTCCACGGTTCCACCGCCACCGACCTCATCTGCCCGATGTATACCAGCATCGCCGACCTCGAGGCCTGGCTCGACTTCGCCGACCGCCACTGCCCGCGCGCCGCGGCCGCTCCTTACGCCGACCTCCTGCCTGCGATCTCGGCCGCCCCCGGCACGAAAGCCCTGCGCGCCAACCCCGGCGCCTTTCCGCTCCCCACCCCGCTCCACCCGCTGGCCCGCCCCATCATCCTCTGCGAATACAGCCACGCGATGGGCAACTCCAACGGCTCGCTCTCCGACTACTACCGCCTCTTCAAGACCCGCGCCGGCATCCAGGGCGGCTTCATCTGGGAATGGCTCGACCACGGCCTGCGCGTGAAAACCGCCGACGGCCGGGGGCACTTCGCCTACGGCGGCGACTTCGGCGACACGCCCAACGACGCCAACTTCGTCTGCGACGGCCTCGTATCGGCCGACCGGATACCCCACCCCGCCTGCCACGAGCACCACCGACTCGCGCAACCCGTCGCCGTCTCGATCGTCTCCGCCAGATCGTCCGCCTCCTCCGCCTCGGCCAAGATCCGCGTCCGCAACGAACACGACTTCACCGTCCTCGGCGCCGCCGGCCTCCGCGCGACATGGACCCTCCTCGCCGACGGCCAGCCCATCCGCTTCGGCGCGATCCCCTCCGCCGCGCTCAAAACCCTCGCCCCCGGCGCCTCCCGAGACCTCACGCTCGCCCTCGGTGCCCTGCCCGACGAAGCCCGCGAGTTTCACCTCAACGTCGCCTTCGCCCTGGCCCGCGACACCGCCTGGGCCGAGGCCGGCCACGTCGTCGCAAGCGAACAGCTCACCCTTCCCGCGCCCAAACGAGCCGGGATTTTCGCCCGCCCCTCGACCTCCAACTACCCGGCCTCCGCCACCGAGACGCTCGGCGGCGTCACCCTCTCCGCCTGCGGCGTCGAGGCCCACTTCGACCGCGCCACCGGCACGCTCTCCTCGCTCCGTCGCGACGGCCGCGAAGTCCTCGCCCGCGGCCCGCTTCTCCAGCTCTGGCGCGGCGCGACCGACAACGACGGCATCAAGCTCTGGAGCGGCCAGGACGGCAAGGCCCTCGGCCGCTGGCAAAAGCTCGGTCTCGACGGCGGCCTCGATCACCGCGTCGCACACTTCGACGTTTCCGCGCCCGCCAAAGACGGTTCCGTCACGGTCACGCTCGCGCACGAAGCCACCACGCCCCTTCGCCAAAACTGGAAGGACGCGCTCCACACCCACCGCTACACCCTCCACCCCGACGGCCGTCTCTCCGTCGCCAACGAGATCGTGTTGGCCAAAGACTACGCCGACCTCCCCCGCGTCGGGTTGCGCCTGGATCTCGTGCCCGGTTTCCGTCGCCTCGCCTACTTCGGCCGCGGCCCCTTCGAGAATTACAGCGACCGCAAAACCGCCGCCGACCTCGGCCTCTACGAGAACACCGTCGCCGGCGAATACGTCGACTACGTGATGCCGCAGGAACACGGCCACCATACCGACACCCGTTGGATCGAGCTTACGACCGAGGACGCCAAGCCCGCTCTTTTCGCCGTCGAAGCCGCAACCACGCTCGAGTTCAACGCCACCCATTTCACCGCCGAGGATCTCTACGCCGCACGCCACACGACCGACCTCAAAGCGCGCCCCGAGACGATCCTCTACCTCGACGCCGCCCACCGCGGCCTAGGCACCGCGAGCTGCGGCCCCGACACCCTCGAGCCCTTCCGTCTCCCCGCCGGCAAACACACCCTCGCCTTCACGTTGCACGTCTAAGCTGCCGACTGACACGGACCTTACGCCACCCCTACGATCCTTTTGGCTTTTTAACGGCCCTGAAGCGTGAAAGCATCGGTCCATGGCCCGGTTGATCGCTCGCTTCCAAAATATTCACACGTGTAGCCGCTTACAAGCGATCGCGCCGAAGCTGCTTTCCTTGGCCGTCCTCGTGTGCGTCGCCCCTGCCGGGGCCTCGGTCATGATGATGGTCAGCGGGACATCATCTTGGGTGTCCTCCGGAACTATTAGTCTGGGCGAGGTATCCTACCAACCGCCCGCGGTGCCCACCACTACCGGGACGTATTGGAAAACCACTTGGCAACTGGAGGACTGGCCGCGCCCCGTGGCGGAGAATGGCGTGGTCATCGCTCCGGTCTCCAGCCTCTCCGTCTCCGTTCAACCCGACGCGCCCGTCGCGCGCCACGTGGCCGCCGCGGCAGGGGAATTCTTCCTGTTGGATCAACAGGGCCGGGTCCATGCCACGCCCGCGCAGCGCCCGGATAAATGGAGCCCTCTCGAATCGGCCGCGACAAAGACGATCGCGGATGATTTCTCCCTCGATGAGGGGATCCAACTGCTCACCGAGGAGGGCTTCGTTTCGCTCGATCCAGGTCCCCAGCTGATTGCTCCCCTTGCGAACGAGCCCGCGCTGGCTCCGACAGAGCATCCGGTGCGATTTGCTCCCTTCTCTCGCGTGTTCGTGCGCCCTGGCACGACTTATCGTATGAGATATGTTTTCGCCACGGGCGCCCGCGTCTTTGATGGCCAACCCAACAAGGGCCTGACCTTGCCCGCCTTTTACGGAGATGCCGTCGGCGCCCCCCTCCGCGCGCATTCGTTGGGCAAAATAGTCCAGAGCCACTACTCACTCTTTTACGCGCTGGGAGAACTCCATCCGCAAACACCCGGCTACGCCCCGGGCACACAAGTCCTGTTCAAGTCGACAGACCAGGGCGATACCTGGGTTTTCCAGCCCCTGCCCTCCGGCACGGGCCGCTGGCAAGACTTGGCGGTCACGCCCACCAATGCGTCTGCCGAGAAGAGCCCGGTCGGCATGCAGATCGTCATCGTAGGCGACGACGGCATCTACACCAGCCGCGATGATGCCCAGACTTGGGTGCACATACGGCAGAATCTGACGACCGCCACCGCCGGGAGCTTGCCTCTCGCGCTGCCGCCTCGCACCGACGCGCCGATCGACGAACCGCTCACGCTCAGCCTCAGCGCGGTGGTCTGGGCAAAGGATCATTTCATCGCCGCCGGCCGCACCCTCGACGGGACGGAACGCCCCGTCTACGTGGAGGGATTGAGCAAATATTGGTTCGCCTACCCTCTCGTCGGCTGGCCCGCCGACCGCGCGGTGGACGAAATCGCGAGCTACCAAAACCGGCGCCTTTTTCTGAGCAAATCCGATGACGCCGCCCCGCTTCTGGCGTCGGACCTGCCGATCTTCGCGGGCGAGAGCGTGGGCGACGCCCCAGTCCTTTCCTCCCCGACCACCGTCCATCCGATCTTGGGAACGAGCGGGTCCTCGTCTCCCCTTTCCCTTCACTCGTCCTCGATGAAGGTCGCCCGCTATGTGATCGAGAGTTCCGACGGGTCTCAGTGGGGTGTCTACGCCGGGACGCTATATCCGCCCTACTCTACCGCGCTCCAAGGCGGCTATTACCTGCGAGACGAGCCCACCCACCTCACCATAACCGCGATCAACGAGTTTGGCCGTTCCGCTCCGCTCGAGATCGACGTCGACCCCATCCTCCCCCCGCTCCCGCAGCCTAACTACGCCGCCCCTGTTCTCTCCATCCCGCGAGTCGTCACGGTCCCTTTCGGATCCCGGCTGAATATACCGGTGAAACAGCTTAACAAAGACGTGCCCTGGTCTTCGGCAAAGACGCGCGTCTACGGATTGCCCGCCGGCACCTCGCTAGACTTCCCCCCCATCGCGATCGTCGGCCATGCCCTCGTCCCCGGCACGCACTCGGTGACCATCCTCACCTTGGGCAACAACGGCGCCGCCTCCTGGGCCGGCCCGCTCGAAATACGGGTCCCCGCCCCGGCCCCCAGCGCCATCGATGCCGGCTCGTTCACCGGCATTCTACAAGGGGACGATGCCCTTTCCGGCACTTGGACCGTGACGCTCCGCGAGGATCGCAAATTCACCGGACAGCTCCGCGTGACCGGGCGGGCCTACTCGATCCAAGGCACCCTGAGCACCGAGCCCGGGCTCCCCAACACCTACTCGACCACCGTCAGCATCCCTCGCAAAGGCCTGACCTCGCTCGAGGCGGATCTGATTTTGCACGCCGGCGACGGGCGGCTCTCGGTCCAGCTTCGCGACGGCGAACACGAAGCCGCCACGGACGGAGGCTCCGTGTTCAACATCCCGTGGGCCAAAGATCGGCTGACTCCTCGCGCCGGAGATTACTCCGCAGCCATCCGGATGTCCGTCGAGCCCGAAGCCCCCGCCGTGGGCCAAGGCTTCCTCCGCATGCAGATCACCACCCGTGGCAAGGCCACCATCCGCGGCGAACTCGCCAACGGCCTCAAGTGGACCGCCTCCGCTGCTCTCTCCGCCGACGGCGGACTGCCGATCGAGGCCACGATCTCCGGCGCGCGCACCCTACGCGGCACGCTGACATTCCCCGCCGAATCCGCCACCGCCACCAAACTCGTGGGAGAACTGGTATGGCGAAGCGCCGCGACGGAAAAGTGCTCCGCTTACGGCAAGTCCGCCACCCTGTCGGTCGCGGGCGACATCGCTCCAGTCTCCGAATCCCGTTACGACTCCTTCCTACCGGATAGTCGCCACAACCTGATTCTACGCCATCCCGAGCTCGCTCGTTTCACGAGCGCGGGCAGCGAGGTCAAAGTGGCCTTTGATACCTACGAGTTTCAACCGTGCGTAGGCCGCTATTATGGAGATACCAACCCGCTTCGCCTGTCCTTGCGTTTTGACCGCGGCGCCAAACTCGCGACCGGTGGTTTCACGCTTCTCTACGTCGGTCTCAAACAGTCGGTCGCCCTGCGCGCGGCGCCCGTGATCGATTCGAACACCGGCAAGGCCCACCTTGCCGGCTACTTCCTCTTCACTTCCGGCGACGGTAAAACGCTAAGCTCGGGCGAAGTCACATCGGTCATGCGGCCAAACTAGGTCGTGTCCGGGAAATACTCGGTCCGGCGGAGACGGGAACCCGTGCTCGGCCTAGACGTGAAAGGAGACGGCGAACCGGAGTCCACGTCCTTTTTGCAAAGGTGGACTAGCACGGCTTCCTGCACTCCCGCCGAGGCAATCAGATCGATAGCCGTCATGGCTCTGCCCGAAACCAGGTCGGAGTGAGGAAAAACCGGACGCCTTACGCACTTCCAAGCACACACTCTCCGAACGGAACCACCGGGGATTCCCCGCGTCGCACTAGGCATCCTCACTATGAAACGTTCCGCCCCTTCCCGCCCCGCCTTCCCCTTTCTCGGCGCCGCGCTACTCCTTGCCATCGCCGCCGCGGTCTCCGCGCTTTCCTTCGGGGCCTATCTCCCCGCCGTTTTTCTCGCCGCTCTCGGTCTGATCAGCGCCCACCTCGGGCTGCCCTCCCCGGAGCCGTTGCCACTTCGCGCGCGCGGCTCGCGTCGCTGAGCTTCGCTTCCCGATCTCGCCTTTCCCCTTGGCCCGGCCGCTTCGCGCGCCGGGCTTTTTCTTGCCGTTTCCGCGCATCATCTTGCACCGGCCACGCACCGCGCCGAAGCAAGCGGCCTCGATTCCGTCTGCCGCCTTGCCGCCCCGGGACGACCGGGAATCTTCCAACCCATGACGCCATCGAATCTTTCCCTGCGATTGACCGCGGCCTCGCGCGCCTTGCAGCGGCGCGAGTTCGAGGCCGCGGAGAAAGGATTTCGCGAGATCCTGCGCGCCACGCCCGGCCAACCCGAGGCCTCGCTCGGCCTCGCCGAGCTCGCGCTCCTCGCCGGCGAACCCAAGGCCGCGCTCGCTTTGCTCGAAACCGCCGCCGCCCGCCATCCCGGACACCCGCGCCTCCTCGCGACGCTCGCCCGCGGGCTGCACGAGGCGGGACGTGGCGCGGACGCCCTGCCTTGGCTCGAACGTCTGGTCGCGCTGGAACCGCGCAAAGCCGAGCACCAGACCAACCGCGGCCATGTGCTCGCCCGCCTCGGCCGCCACGCCGAGGCCGCCGAGGCCTTTGGCGCGGCCCTCGCGCTCGCACCGGCCGACACCGATCTGCGCCGCCACCGCGCCCTCGCGCTCATCAGCGCCGGACAACGCGCCGCCGCCGCATCGGAGCTGGCCGCGTTCTTGCGGGCCAAGCCCGACTCTCCCGCCGAAGCCAATCTGCACATCGAGCTCCTGCGCCAGATCGGCCGCATGGACGAGGCCCGCGCCGCCGCCGGCGAAGCCTTGGCGCGCCATTCCGCCGACGCCCGCCTGCGCTCCACCGATCTCGTTCTTCGCCTCTACGACGAGCACGAGACGCGCGATTCCCTCCTGGCCGCCGCCCGGGCCTGGGGTGAGTCCGTGCGCCCGCCCCGCGTGACCCTGCCGCCCCCCTTGCCCGGACTGCCGCCGGAACGACGACTGCGTCTCGGCTATTACGCGTCGGATTGGGGCGAGCGCGCGCTCAATGTCTTCACTCGCCACCTGCTCGAGCACCACGACCGCAGCCGCGTCGAGGTCTTCGTCTACCAGGACAAGGCGCGCAGCGACGCCCTCACCGCACGCTTCAAACAATGGGCCGAACACTGGCGCGAACTCTGGCGGCTCGACGAAGAGGCCGCCGCCCGCGCCATCGCCGCCGACCGGCTCGACGTGTTGATCGACCTCAACGCCCACTTCTCCAATTCCCGCCCGTCGCTGATCGCCCGCAAACCCGCGCCGCGCATCGTGCATTACCTCGATTTCCCCGGCACCACCGGCAACCCCGCGATCGATGCGAGGCTCGCCGACATCCATCTCGAACCTCCTGAGGAACGCGGCGCCTGGAGCACCGAGAAGATTCTTCACCTTCCCGGTCCGCTCCTGGTTTTTCGCGGCCACACCAAGTCGCTCGACCCCGGTCCCCTTCCCGCCGCGGACGCCGACGCCCCCGTCACCTTCGGCTCGGCCAACAACCTGGCCAAAGTCACCCCGTCCACGCTTCGCCTCTGGGCCTCCGTCCTCGCCGCCGTTCCCGGCTCCCGTTTCCTCCTCGTGCGAGAAGAGCTCTCCGAAAAAGCCGTCGCGGCCGACTGGAGCGCCAAATTGGAGGCGGCCGGCATCCCCGCCGAGCGGACGCGCTTTCTCCACGGTGGCGTCGATTTCCTCGCGCTCGAGCACTACCGCCAGATCGACATCATGCTCGACACCGTCCCCTACAACGGGATCACGACCACCTGCGACGCCCTATGGATGGGTGTTCCCGTCGTGACGCTGCGCGGAAATTGGTGGGGCGCCCGCGCCTCCGCCGCCCTGCTCTCGCACCTGGGCCTCGCCGAGTTGATCGCCTCCACGCCCGAGGACTACGCGCGGATCGCCGCCCGCCTCGCCGCGGACCGCGCCGCGCTCGCGCAACTCCGCGCCGCCCTTCGCCCCCGCCTGCTCGCCTCCCCGCTGTCCGACGGCGAGCGCACGGTGCGCGCCATCGAAGACCGTATCATCAAATGGATACACGAGGCCCCGGCACCCGACGCCTAGACCGCAAGCCGGCACACAAATAAAAAAGCCGCGCCCCGAAAAGGCGCGGCCTCGAAAAGTCGTCCCACGGCGCGGGCCGGATCAGACGCTCGCATCCCGGCGCGAGCGACGACGGCAGGCGATCACGCCCGCCGCCACCACGCCAAACAACAAGGACGCGCTGGCCGGCTCCGGAATCGCGGCGCCACCCGGGATCGTGATGCTCTCGCCCGGCGTGGTGTTCACATAGCTCGCGGTGAAGGTGATGATCGGGTCGCTATACATGTTCCCGTAGAATTCCGTCTGATTGGGTTTAAGACGGAACTGGATGTAGCCGTAGTGCATGTCGGCGCCGTCCTTGTAGCTGAAGCCGAAGTATTGGTCCAAATCGGCGTCCACCGTGAAGCCGCCGAAGCCGGCGTTCGGCGCGTAGTAATACATGTTGTCGTTCGTCGTCAGGAAACTCGTTCCCGCCCCGATGACGCTTCCCACGCCGAAGACGGAGGGCGCGCCCCAGGCGGAATACTGGTCGCTCGCTTGAAGATCGACCGCGGCGGCCCAGCGCGCGGTGCCCGTGACTTGGCTGAGGCTGCCGCCGTCCGCCCCGCAAAAATACATGGTCAAGGGATAGGCATTGTCGGCGCTCTCCCCCACCTGCGCCACCGCCCCGGTCCAAGGATTCAGGTTGATATACGACGTGCCGAAGTAGTTGGCCGACACATTGAGATCGTATCTGACGATCTCGGCGGAAGCGGCGGTCGCGAACAAAACCGGGGCGGCGATCAAGGCCGCGACACGGATTTTTTGGCTGAAAGAGCAGTCGGACGAAGAGTGTTCCATAGGTGAATAGTTTGCGTCGCGACACAGCCGGAACCGCCGTCCGCTCCTCAAATTAAAATCGTGTAAAGGCCCGGCGTTCCCCGCCTCGCCCGGATGTCGGGAATAGCGGCAAGCACCTCGAATCCGGCATCTAGCATACGCATCCCCGCCCGCGCTCCGGAACTTCACCTAGGGAATCGCATTTCGCATACCCGGGAAACCCGCCCGGCATGATCTGGGGATATTTTCCACACGCCGGAGCATCGCTCGCCGGCGCGGGCAAACGCTCGACGCAGGCCTCGCCGGGACGCTCGCAAAAAATCAGTCGGCACCTCCTTTGAGATTCGAGGCTTAAACGAGCACGCGAGCGCGGCGCCGGCAAAAACCTTGCCACCTCCCTGCGGAAACTATTTTCGCGCGCGACCACGGTGGAACCGTCCGAGATGCGCCGAAGCTTTGCCTTGGCCCCGCCGCTCGCCTCTCGCCTTCTCCTTGGCATGAAGATCCTCTCCGCCGATTTCGAGACCAGCGCCGCCGAGCTGCGCGGCTGCCCGAACTGGAACCTGCCCGAGTTCGCCCTCATCGGCCGCTCCAACGTCGGCAAATCCTCGCTGGTCAACTTTCTCGCCGGACGCCGCGATCTCGCCAAAGCCTCCTCCGTCCCCGGCAAGACCAAGCTCCTGAACTTCTTCCGGGTGAACAAAACCTGGGCCCTCGTCGACCTGCCCGGCTACGGCTACGCCAAGGTCGCGACTCAGGACAAACACGAGTTCAACCAGGCCGTCGCCGACTACATCGAGAAGCGCCCCAATCTCGCCCTCGTCCTCCTGCTCGTCGACTCGCGCCTCGAACCGCAGCGCATCGATCTCGAGTTTCTCCGCTGGCTCTCCGGCTGCGACATCGACTTCGCCCTCGTCTTCACCAAGGCCGACAAACAGTCGCCCACCAAAACCCGCGCTTCGATCGACGCCTTTCTCGCCGCGGCCGCGGAGTTTCTCCCGGAGCCCGCCCCGCCGGTCTTCGCCTGCTCCGCCACCGCCAAAACCGGTCGCGCGGAAATCCTCGCCCATATCGCCGCGTGCCTCGCGCCCGCCGGCCGCTGAGCCGGTCCGCCTCCGCCCCGCGCGGCTCGCCGGCTTAGAACCACACCTTCACCACCGCATCCCGGTTGGGAAACTCGGCCAGCGAGACGAGCTGCCGCGTGGGCGGATCGTAGACCAGCATGCCCTGGTCGGTGGCGAAAATCACGTAGGCCTCGTCCTTCCCGTCGCCGGGCAAATCGCCCCACGCCTTCTCGCGCCGGCAGGCCAGCACCCCGATCGGCATCGCCAGCCCGATGCCGCCGTCCCGCAAGGAGGCGAGCGAGGTCGCCATGTTGAGCATCCGCGCGAACACCGCGCCGTCGTAGTGCTTCGCCCGCGCGCCAAGCAGATCGTATTCGAGTGCAGCGCAGGCCGCCTCGAGCCAGGCCGCAAGCCCGCCCAGCGAGTCGCCCCGGAACAGCGCGTAGTCGCCATCCACCGCGTCGAAGCGGTCCAGCCCGCGCACGCCGCCCTTTTGCAGGTCGCGCATCAATCTCAGCGAGGTCACCTGCTTCGGAGCCCGTCCGTCGCGCAAAAGCGGCGGACTCGGAAACGCGGGCAGCAGCACCTCGCGCGAAGCCGCGGCCGCCGGCGAAAGCGCCGTCGCGATCCCGAGCAGCGACAAAACGAAAAGACCGCGGCGCATCGGTTAGAAATACACCGCCTCGATCGTGTCGCGGTTCGGAAACTTCTCGAGCGGCACCATCGTGCCGTCCTGCGGCTCGATCACGAAAAGCCCCTCGCTCGTCGCGGCGATCGCCACCGCGTGCGCCCCGCCTTTTATCCCGGCAAAGGGGTGCTTGTAATACACGGTCGCCCAGCCGACGCCGAGTGTGCCTCGCCCCTCGCCTGCGCGCAGCACGAGCAAGTCCGCGAAGGTCACGAAGCAGTTCGCGTAGTTGTCGCAGTCCCACTGCTCGCCCTCGAAACGTAGGCGCAGCGGACGCTCAAGTTTCGCGAACCAGCCTTTGAACTCCCGCAACCAGTCCGCGCTCGGCCGCAAAAATTCCGAGCGCACGTGGTTGATTTGCGGCGGCGCGTCGGTCGCCCGCGCGAAAGCCGCGCGAATCTCCTCCACCGTCCACAGCCCCGGGGCGTCCGCTTCGCTCCACGCCGGCGGCGGGGGCAGGCGGACGAAAGCTCCCTTCGCCAGACTCTCCACATCGGGGCTCAGTCGCCCGCTGCGCTCCGGCCCGGCGAAAGACGACGCCGCCGCCAGCAGGCACGCCGCCACCGCCAAGCGCGCGCCGGCAGGGAGGCAAACAAGAGGCGACAGTCGGAAGTCCACCGGGCGTCACGATGACAAAGCCCCGCTCCGGCGCCAGCCTCGCCGCGTCTTTCTCTCCGGCCTTGGGCAAAAAGCGCTTACGTGGTCTAACCACTCGACCTCGCCTGTCGCCACCTCCAGGGTGCGGACACACCCCTTCCATGCGCGTCGCGTTTCACCGCAGCCTGTCCCTCCGGCTGGCCGGCCTCATCTGCCTCCTAAGCGGAGCGACGCTGTTTTTGGTGGCCGAACTCAACCGCCGCGCGGTCGAGCGCATCCTGGGCGAACAAGCCGAGTTGCAGGCCATGCTCGCCACCAACGCCGTCGCGGACGGCCTCGACGCCGTGGTCGGCTCCGTGGAACGCGCCGCCCGGCTCGTCGCTCGCGATCTCGAATCCCGTCCCGTCGACGCCGCCGAGGCCGAGCGCGTCGCGCGCAACGTCCTCCTCGATCAACCCCAGCTTTACGGCTTCGGAATCACCCTCGCGCCCGCCGACCAGGCCGCCCCGCGCGTCGGCGTGGCGGTGCGCCGCGCCGATACTCCCGCCCGTTTCGTCGTCGTCGATCTCGCGGCCGCCGAGCCGGCTTTTTGGAATCGCGACTGGTATCAGGAAGTCCGCGACCGCGCCGCGCCTTCCTGGGGCGAACCGTTTTTCGACCGCGACGCCGACCCGCGCCAGGTGGTGCGCCTCGCCGTCCCGGTCTGGCGTCGCGAGGGCGACTCGCGCGAGTTCGCCGGCGCCGTCGAGGCCGTCGTCGACCTCGGCTGGCTGCGCCGCCTCGCCAACGCGAACGAGTTTTCCGACACCGGCTTCACCCTCGTCTTTACCCGCTCGGGACGCCTCGTCGTCCACCCGAAGGAGACCTTCGTCATCGCCGAGACCATCGAGCCCTCGCGACAGGCGTCGTCCTTCGCACTCCTCTGGTCGACCCTCGCCGTCGCCGGCGTGCTCTCGGGCCTGCTCGCCGCACTGCTGGGCAGGTGGGGC
>CBIHRE010000102.1:0-12259 GCA_966212385.1 uncultured Akkermansia sp.
TCCGGCGGATCGAACAGGCTTTTGATGGGGTGCCGCGTCCGTGGATCACCAAAAGCGTGGCCCGGGGCTATGACGACGAATGGATACTCTCCCCCGAGCGCATCCATGAGTTGCGGTCGCTCGATCCAGAGCAGCGCTGGCAGGACCTCACGGAGGACGACGTAAAATTCTTCCAGGAATATTTCACCTTCTCGGACGCCGAAGGATGGAGGTTCTACCTGCCCGCACACATGGTTTACTATCTGCGTGGGCTTCCCAACTACGGATGGGACGCGGTCTATTGGGCGTTGAGCGATCCGGATCGGAAACTCGATCTCCTCGACGCAGAGCAGCACGGCTGCGTGCAGGAGTTTCTCCAGATCGCGAACGAGACGGAACCGAAGGAGTGAGGCGGCACCTCGTGGCGGCCAATAGAAGCCGGGAGACGACTCACCGGCCCTCGCCGCCATTGCGGTCGAGCCAAAGAGGGCGAGCCCGAGTTTTTGTTGCATGTAACCAAAGAGGACTCCGCTCCGGCCAAGTCGTCCGCCGGCTAAGTGCGCCCTCACTGGCCTCCGCACCGGACCTAACCCGCGCCTCCGACGGCGGACGGAGCGAGGAGGGAGCAAAGATCCCTCCCCGGCACCCCTCTCTGGCCCGGCTGCGTAAGTGGGAAATCACCCTGTTTCTGGCGTCTTCCGGTTCCTCTAGTTTTGGGCCCCATCCCCCGCCGCATGATTTCTCCACGCCCTTTCTCTTCGTTTATCGCTCACGCCCGTCTCGCATCCTCGCTCGTCGCCATCGGTGTGCTCGGGCTTGCGAGTTCGCTTTCCGCCCAGATCCGGGTCGTCAACGCCGGCGACAGCATCACCGATGGCGCGGGCGCCTCGACTCCGGCGAAAGCCTACTCGTCCGTGCTCGCGGGCTTGCTCGGCTCCGGCTACCGGGTGCAGGGCGAGGGCAAAGGCGGGGCCACTTTGCTGAGCAACGGCACGCTTCCCTACATCGATACCGAAACCTATACCGCTTCGAAGGCCGCGAATCCCAACATCGTCACCATCCTCCTCGGCACGAACGATTCAAAAGCCGCCAACCGGGCGATCATTGACGAGTTCGTCGGCGACTACCTTGCGCTCATCGATAGTTATCGTGCCCTGCCCGCCGCTCCCCAAGTCTATGTCGTCCTTCCCCCGCCCGCGATCGAGTTGGGCACCTCCGACATCAGCGGCGCGGCCGTCGCCAACCAAATCATCCCGCTCGTCTTCGAGGCGGCCAGGCGGCGAAACCTGCGCGTGATCGATATCAACACGCCGATCGCCGCTGCGTTCAACACCTACATCACGGATGGCATTCATCCCAACGACGCGGGACACAGCCTCATCGCCGGCAAGATGCGCGACGCGATCCTCGGCGGTCGCTCGCTGCGTGCGCTGCCCACGCCGTGGCAACGCAGCACCGTGGGCGTCGGGCTCGACGGCGCGGATGCCCTCGATCAGGATAATCAACTGATGGTGCTCGGCGCCGGCGTGAGCGTAGGCGGCGCCTCGGACTCGTTTCGCTTCGTGGCCCAGCCCGCGAGCGGCGACACGGAGCTCACGACGCGCGTCGTCGGCCAAAGCAACATGAACCCGCTCAGCACCACGCTCGGCGAATCCTCCGCCGGCGTCATGCTCCGCGCCGGCAGCGGCGCCGGCGCCCGCCACTTTTCGGTTTTCGCCACCGTGCAAAACGGTGTTTCGCTGCGCTGGCGCGAAGCCGATGGCGCGAACACCGGCCTCGTCACGGTGGCGGACGTGCACCCGCCCGTCTGGCTGCGCGTGCGCCGCGTCGGCAATGTTTTCACCGGCTTCTACTCCGGCAACGGCAGCGATTGGATTCAGCTCGGTCAGCCGCTCACGCTGAATCTCCCGACGTCCCTGCTGGCGGGCTTCGCGGCCAACAGCGGTTCCAGCAACGAGCTTACCCGCGCCCGATTCGACCAGTCCAACGTGGTGTGGGGCGACGCGGAAAACCCGCCACCGCCGCCGGAGGAGGAGGAGAAAGTCTTCGCTCGCGGGGGACGCCGCCTGTTCGCCTCGCGCAGCCCGGGGACTTTCCGCGCAAGCTGGGAAGAAAACCCGCGCCACGCCCGGCAGCTACACTGATCCGCTCGCCGCGCGACTCGGCATCGCGCCACCCACGGCCGGGCCCCCAAAAAAAGGGGGGGGATGATCCGGAGACCTGGGTGTTCGCCGCCGAATCTGCCAATCTCTCGTATGAATGCAGCAGCCCGGCCGTGAGGCCGGGCTGCTGCATTGTGGGCAAAACGCCAAACTCACCGTCATCTCCGCGGATTTCTAGCCCAGCAGCGACATACAGCGTCAAGTTGCGTGAGCCGATGCTTGCTTGTCGTCACGCAGCCAAGCACAAACAAAAGTTCACACGATTTACGGCGCGAGTTCCCAGCCATCAAGCACTCGAAATTTTCCGTTTCAGGTCATTCCGGCCTCCCGCCGAGACGTTTGCAACAACCATGACAACACAAACGGATATCCCAGAGGCCGCAACGGCGCCTCTTCACTACGGCGGCTTTTGGCTTCGTTTTGGCGCGTATTGGCTGGATGCGCTGATTTTCGCTCCGGTCTCCGCCCTGCTCACGTGGCTGAACTCGCTGCATCGCGAAGCCATCTTTTTCACACTGATCCCCAGTTTCGCCTTATCGATATTTTTCCACGTCTATTGCGTGAAGCGTTGGGGCGGCAGCCCGGGGAAATTGATCTGTGGATTGAGGATTGTGAAGCTCAACTCCGAACCTGCGGGATGGCGAGAGGCGTGGCTGCGACACTCGATCCTCTTCCTCATTAGTCTAGCGAGCGTAGCGGTCTACATCTATGCCATTTCCCAGATGTCGAATACGGAATACTTGAAACTTTCGTTTTTGGAGCGAAGCAAACGAATCGTCGAACTTGGCGGCACCGCGCAAACGGCGCTCACCTGGATCTCTCAGATATGGATCTGGAGCGAGTTTATCGTGCTACTAACAAACAAAAGACGCAGAGCCCTGCACGACTATGTAGCTGGCACCTTGGTCATCAAACTCCCCAAATAATCCCCCCAAAACCGACCAAGCGAAGCCGAGCTGAAGCGGACCAAGCGAAAGGGAACAAGGCGCTGTTAGTTGATTTTTTAAGCTACAAGGCGCCAAGTTTCACGACTTGATCGGACCGGGCCGTGACCAAAGCCCCCTTTTGTGCTCGGGGTTCGGACCGCTTGAGCCAAAACGCCGATGACTACGATACGAAGACTAGCCAAAGGGGAGTGGCCGCTCTACAGGCAGGTGCGTCTTGCCGCGCTGAAAGATGCGCCCGAGGCGTTTTCGACCACCTACGAATCCGCTTCACAGCGAAGCCCGGAAAGCTGGGCCGCTCAAGCGGACGCCGCAGCGGAAGGATCGGATCGCTTTACCTTCCTCGTGCTGAAGAAGGACGAACCGGTCGGTCTCGCCTCGCTTTATCGTGACGCCGATGGATCCGGACAGGGGGAAATGATTCAAGTCTGGATCGCGCCTGCCCTCCGCGGTGGCCGGCTCGCGGGCGAGTTGCTCGATTTTATTTTCCGCACGGCTCAAAATCACGGATTCGGTAGAATTCGCGCGGAGGTTTTTATGGCCAATGAAAGAGCCCGTCGCTTTTACGAAAAGCACGGATTCACCCGAGAGGACGCACCGGGCATGCATGACCCTCACAGCATCGTCCTGAGCAAAATCATCGCATGCGCCTAGCCCGCGGAAGACTACCTTGCCCGCTTTTTAATCACGGACATTGTTCATTTATCGAAAAAGGCAGCAACTAGCTCAATCCGTTATCGGACTTTATCACGCTTTTCCGACCGGCAGGGGCGGAAACTTCACGACTTCAACGATCGAATCAATAGAGCACATGAAACGACCGCTTGCGTTTCTACCCATGCTCGCGTGGGTCGTCCTAACGGGTTTCGCCGTCGCTGCGGGTGCGTATTTGGGGGCTTCCGGAATGAAGCGCCGCGGCATCTTCTTAAGCGAATCCTCCCCGGTCCGAGGCGAAGTCTGTGAAGCCTTGGCCGCCCGCGTCTTCTCTGTCGCCGATGGAGTCGTCGCCGCCAGAACGCTCGGAAAGTCTGCGGAAGAACTGAATCGCTCGATGCCGAGCCGGAACTGGAGCTACGAGCCTCGAGACGACGGCTTCATTGTCAGATGGAAACTGAACTATGACGACGAAATGAGATACGAGTCGTGGTCCGATACCGTTTTTGGCACGAATGATTTCGAGGGCTCCACGAAAAGAAACCGAGCGCATTGACCTTCTCTCGTTCACCCCTGCATCAAAAATCGCTCGCTTGAAACCTGTGGCTGCGACCCGCTCCGCGTTCTTCCCCTAAAATCGATAATCGGGACAGGTCAACGGGCTCGATAAAATGGGCGGTTGAAACGAGTCGGTGGATTCTTTCCCCCGAAGATAACCGGCGTGAGATTTCGAGGGGCGCCGACTCCGCAACGCTTTTCGGCGAAAAGTCCGTGGACATGGAAGTCGGCATCGGCGCCGGCATCTCGCCACGAACAGCGCTCGCCTAGCGGGCGTAAGACTCGATCAGATCCTCCACCACCGCGCGAACCGCTTTGCGATACTCGATAGCCAAGAGCTCGGGCTGCGCCTCGTATTCCTTCAGCGTATGCCGGTCCGTCTTGGAGCTGAGGTTCATGCACGAGGCGTTGTTCTGGAAAAGCACCTTGCCCGAGGGGTCGCGCAGGACGGCGACGACGACCAGCATGGGCCGCAGCCCGGAATAAAAACCATTGGGAACGCCGAGCCCCATCAAGCCGACGCCCAGCTCGAAGCGCCCGTCGGACGCCCCTTCCCGCACCGTGACGCCCTTCTCTTTCAATGCCGCGGCAAAGGCGGTGGTCAGCTCTTTCCCCAGATCTAGTCCGCTTCGTTCGAGGATGGAGCGAAACGCCTTCTGATTGTCCGACTCGTTGGCCGCGCCGATGGCCCCGCCCACCGCGCCACCCAGCCCGCCGGCCAGGGCCTGGCCTTGGCTGAAGAAAAACACGTCCGCCGGAAGCTGAACATGCGGATCGATCTGCACGGTTTTGATCGCGGCTCGCTCGGACGGCTGGATCCGGGTGGTCGAGGCGCAACCGGCGAAAAACAAGCCGGTCGTCAACACGAGCAAGGCCAAGGCATTTTTCATCATAGGGATTCGCGCGATTCGGCGGTGGCCTCGCCGGTGAGGCAAGCCGCCAGTGCCTCGGCGCGTCACGCAAGTGCCATGAAAAGTCCGACGACGCGGCACTCGGATATCGTAGATCCGGTTTATAGAGCCGGCGCCCTGCGTGGATCAGACGCGCCCAAGGTCTGGCGCGCCATGCGCGGCATCGGCTCCTCCGGGTTGAAGCCGGCCATGCGCGCTACTTCGATCCATGCGAGATCCTTTTTCTCCGCGGTGATGACAAGCGGTTCGTCGGGATCCGCCTCGATCAGGGCGCCGGTCCGGCCTGAGGGTCCGCCGGGAGCGCGAGGCGATCGATCACCGCCCCGGCGTCGACGGCGCGGATTTTAAACAAGTGCCTGCCCGCCGGAAGCGCGGGGACCGGCAGCCGGGCGCGGACGTAATTGTTCTGGATGCCGTCCTTTCGGTTCGGGCCGTTCTCGTCCTCCTTGCCGGATGAGCCGGGGACCTCGACCAGAACGGGCGCCTGATCGTCGATGCGCACGGCGATCCGCAGCTGTTTGCCGGGGAAGAGGCGGAAGGTAGGCAGAAAATCGATCAAGAGATCCCGATCCCCCGCCTCCTTGGTCTCGAAATCGAACTCAAGCGTCGGGGCCGTCTCGTCGGCCGCCTCCCAGAAGGATTCCAACCCGGCGGGCTTGAGAACGAGGGCGCGTCCGCTCTGGCCGAGACCTGCGACGCCCGTCCACCCCGCCCCACCCTTGGTCGAGCGGCGGTCCGCGGACGCGGCGTCGCGCCAGATGCGCGGCGTCTCGGGGAGATTCTCCGGCTGCGCGCCGGCCTCCGCCGGTTTTTCCCCCCAAGGCCAACGCACCTGGCTGCTCCAGGACATCAGATCGTGTTTGGCGAACTGCCGCGTGGTCTCCGCGCCGGGCATCAGGTGCCTCCACTTTCCGCCGGCGACCGCCTCGTTGTAGTGGCGAACCTGCTCGTCGAGGTAGACGCGCAGACGACGGATCTCCGCCTCGTTCGCGGCGGCGTCCTCGCCCCTCCGCGCCGCGCGATCGGCCATGAAGATCAGACCGGAGGCGCCCAGCACGCGGGCGGGAAAGCCGATCATTTCAAAGTAGGCGTCGCGCGCCTCCTGCGTGACGGAGGCGGCGAGCGACTCCTCGGATTTCAGCAGCTTGGCGTAATCGCGACGCAGCTCCCCGGCCCGATCATCCGGCAACGAGGCGGCCCAGCGCCGCACCATGAGCTCGGGCTTTCGGACCGTGCCGAGACGGTAGAACTCCGCGAGCAGGTCGGCGACCGGGCGAGCCCGCGATTCGCCAAAGTGCTCCGCGGCGAAGGCCTGCAGGAAACGCGGCTGGGAATCGGGGCCGAAGGCCTCGGGATTCCAGGCGAAGCGGGCGAAGTAATCCATCCCCAGCTCCATCGGCTTGATGTCGCCCACGTTGATCACCCAGAGCGTGCGCGCGTCGTTTTCCCAGGCCTTGTGCAGTTCCTCCCACATCAGCGCCGGAGCCGTGGTGTTGATCCAAAGGTAGGAATGGGGACCGCCGTAGTAGGACAAATGCCAATACACGCCGGCTCCTCCGGGCCGTTTGCGTTCCTCGGGTTTTCCCAGGCGGCGAAGGTATCCGAAATTTTCGTCGACCCAGACGACGGTCACGTCGGGCGGAACGGGCAGGCCGGCGTCGTAGAGAGGGAGCACCTCCTTGTAAGGCACGAAGGCCTGGGCGACCGGCCCCCACCGCTTAGTCACATGGCGCTCGATCAGCTCGCGCTGGTCGCGGATCACCTCGCCGAGCGTGGCCAGGCGCGTCGGGAGCTCCTTCGGTCCCTGCATGCCTTGGTCGTGGATGCCGCGGATGCCCAGACCCCAGACGGCCTCCTTGTCGCCGCGCGTCCGCGCCTGCTCCTCCCAAACCGCGTGGATCGTGTCGCGATTCAAGGCGTAGTTCCACTTGCCGCGTTCGCGCTCGTTCCAGTTGGCGTTGTTGAAGAGCATGGGCTCGCAGTGCGAGGCTCCCGCGACGATGCCGTAGCGATGGGCGAGCTCGATGTTTTCGGGCCGGGAGTGAAACTCCCCGCTGACCTCGTGCATCGCGGGCCAGATATAGTTGAGGCGCAGCCGGAGCATGAGCTCGAAAACCTTCTCGTAGGTCTTGGGCCCGATGACGCCCGCCTCCGGCTCGAAGGTTTTCTTCGCCCATTGGTGCAGCCCCCAGTCCTCGTCGTTGACGAAAATGCCTCGGTATCGAACGGCGGAGGCGTCGGTCTCGGCGCCGGCCACGTTCAACACCAGCTCGGACCGCCGCTTGGTCGGCGCATCGGACCACCAATACCAAGGCGACACGCCGATCGTCTCCGAGAGGCGGATCAGACCGTAGGCCGTTCCCCGCCGGTCGCTGCCCACGATCACCAGCGCGCGATCCACGCCCGGAAAGGGCTTGTCCACGACCTGCCACAGCGTGGCCTCCCAACGGTCCTTGATCCGCTCCACGCCGTCCAGCCTGCCCTCGGCGGCGAGGCGTTGGACCAGAGCGCTCTTGCCCCAGGTGCCGGCGACGACGACCGACGCGCTTCGCGCCTCCCGGACGATGGCGGGTTTCACTCCGCTCACTCGCTCCGTGTCGTCGGCCAGCAACCGGGCGGCGATCCCGACCACCTCCGCCTCCGTCTCGTCCACCACGATCATCGCCGGACGCCCCTCAAGCACGAGGGGGAAGTCCGAAGGCGAGCCCATCGCGTCTCGCAACGAGATCCCTCCGGCGAAGGCAAAGGTCGACAGGAAGACAAGCAGCAGGGCGGACAACGGGGCTTTTGTCATGGCCCCGTCATAGGGCATCCATCTCGTCCACCGGAAGCCGGAACGCTCCGCTCTAACGAGACCGCGAGGCCAGGGCGTGTTTTGCCGGCGTGCGGAACCATCGATTTTGACATCGCATTCCTCTGCATCTCGTCACGAGCAAACTACCCGAAGCGCCTTTAGCCGACGGCGACCGGTCTTCTCCGAGCGGGCCGGAAATTTCCCGGCGCCGCGGCGGTCCGTTTTCCCGGCCGTTCCAGTGAAGCTCGCCGTTTGCGCCTTCTCCCCTTCAGGGCGACTGGTGCTCCGGTGAACGCCGCCGACGCGAAACGTCCTCCGCACGTGAGCACCCCCGGGGCGGGAAATTTTGATCCGTTCGGAGTCGCCCCTGTTTCCGAGGTTCAAACCCACGAGCATGAAGCCTTCCTTGCGGCGGTCTTGGAACAGCTGCCGGTGGGTGTCGGCGTCACCGACAAATCCGGGGCATGGCGGCTCAGAAACCGCCACCTCCTTGAATTCGAGTTGAACTCATCGGGCACGCCGTCGCCCACCTCGCCGCGAGGTCCGGCGCCTTGGCGCGCAAGGGATGACAAGGGGGGCCCGATTCCGTCGGAACGGGGTCTCATCCAACGGGCCTTGCGCGGCGAGACCATCAGACCCGGGGTGGAAATGCGGTTCACGCGCGACGACGGGCGCGAGCGTCGGGCCTGCGTGTGCGCCGTGCCCTTGCGCGATGGCGCCGGAGAGATCGCCGGCGCCTTGGTGACCGTGCAGGACATCGGTCCCAAAACGCGCCCGGCGGAGGCGCCGCGGGAGAGCGAAGAGCGAAGGCGGCCGGCGCCCGGCGCGGCGGAGCTTCCGGACATCACCGAACGGAAACCGGTCGAAGCCTCCCTGCGACAGGCGCTGGCGCGGGAGGAGGCGGCGCGTGCCGAGGCGGAGGCGGCGCGCTCGCATTTCCGGAGCTTGTTCGAATCCGCGCCGGGGCTCTACCTCGTCTTGAACGCCGACACGCTCGAGATCGTCGGGGTGAGCGAAGCGTATCTGCGCGCCACCATGACCTCCCGCGAAGAGATCGTGGGGCGGCCCGTTTTCGAGGTGTTCCCGGACGACCCGAACGACCCCGCGGCGACCGGCGAACGGGAGCTGCGCGCCTCCTTGAACCGCGTGCGGCAGCAGCGCAGGGCGGACGCGATGGCGGTGCAGCGTTATCCGATCCGCCGGCCGCGGGAAAAGGGCGGCGGCTTCGAGGAGCGCTACTGGAGCCCCATCAACACCCCTCTCGTCGATCCGTCGGGTCGCGTGGCGTTCATCATCCATCGGGTCGAGGACGTGACGGAGTATGTGCGGATGAAGCAGCAGGAGGGCGCGTGGACCGACCGGCGGGCGCTCTCCAGCCGCGCAGAGCAGATGGAAGCCGAGATCGTGATGCGATCGCGGGAGTTGAAGCAGGCGGAGGACGCGGTGCGCCAAAGCGAGGAGCGCCTGCGCTTCATGGCCGAATCGATGCCGCAGAAGATTTTCACGGCCAAGGCCGACGGCGGCTTCGATTACCTCAACCAGGAGTGGATGAAGTTCACCGGCCTGGCGTTTGAAGAGATCCGGGACGGCGGCTGGAGCCGGCTCGTCCACCCCGACGACGTGGAGGAAACCACGGGGCGATGGAAACACTCGGTGGCCTCGGGGGAGTATCTCGAGCTCGAGCATCGGTTTCGCCGCAAGGACGGCGTTTACCGCTGGCACCTCAGCCGTGCCCACGCGATGCGCGGCGAGAACGGCGAGGTCACGATGTGGATCGGCTCGAACACGGACATCGATGAGCAGAAGCGCGCGGAGGAACAGCTCGAGAAAGCGGTGGCGGAGCGCACCGCGAAACTGCGGGAGACCATCGGCGAGCTGGAGGCCTTCTCCTATAGCATCGCGCACGACATGCGGGCTCCTTTGCGATCCTTGACCGGGTTTTCCGATCTGCTGCTGGCGGAGAGCGGCGACAAGCTGGATCCGGAGGGCCAAGGCTATCTGCGCCGGATCGCCGCCGCCGCGGGGCGAATGGACAAGCTCATCCAAGACGTGCTCGACTACAGTCGCGTCGTCCGGACGGATCCGCCCTTGGAGCCTGTCGATCCAGGGGAGCTGCTCCGCGGTATCGCGGACACCTATCCGATGCTGTCGCCCGACAAGGCGGACCTCGTCCTCGAAGGGCCCTTCCCCCGGGTGCTCGGCAACGAGGCCCTGTTGACGCAGGTGTTTTCCAACCTTCTGGGCAACGCGGTGAAATTCGTCCCGCCCGGCATCAAGCCCAGGGTGCGGGTATGGGCGGAGGAGCACGACGACCGGGTCCGAGTCTCGTTCGAAGACAACGGCATCGGAATACCCGCGCGCCAACACGAGCGGATATTCAGGATCTTCGAACGCGGCGGCCACGGTTACGAAGGCACCGGAATAGGCCTCGCGATCGTGAAGAAGGCGGTCGAACGGATGGGCGGAAAAGTCGCGCTCGAATCGGAGCCGGGACGGGGATCGCGGTTCTGGATCGAGGTGTGGCGGGCCCGTCGGATCGTCGCCGGGCCGGGTCAAGCCTGACGTTTACCCGATGTAACCGGTAAGATGCGTTGCCGGTTAATGGGCAAACGCCTGGCCAGGTGCCTCGTTGACGAGTGAAGGAAGGGGCAAGGGCTCGTCGTTCTCGCGCTCAAGCGCGAGGTAGGCGGCGGGCAGATCTTCGAGCGGCGGCATGATGCCGCGTAAGGAATAAGTGAATACGCCGATATCCAGCGCTCTCCGCGCTCATGCCACGCTTTTTTCGCCCCGTCCTGCAGGTCGATGCCCGCGAGCAGCATCGCGACAGGACCGCCGGCGCCAGATCCACCCGCCGCGCCGAGCCGTCCGCCGAAACCAGCCAGCTGAAGCGGTCCTTTGTCCAGGCGTTTGCCAACACCCACACCGCCGGTGCCGTCCCGGGGTAGAAGCTTGACGAAGACGAACAGCGCCCCGCCAAACGGGTCGATCCGCAGGCGCTGCTCGGCAGAGTCCACAGCCCGTCGTATTGTTTGCCAATGTCCACCGGCTCCACCGTCAGGTAGGTGCGCGTGTTGGTCGGCAGCCCAATGGCGGCAGCGACATCGGCAGCTCGTCGGATCAGTTCGCCCGCAGCGTCCGTAACAGGGCCGCCGGCGCCACAGCCTCGCCCCCGGCGCACCTCCGCAAAAAAGCCCGGTCGGTGGACCGGGCTGAGGAATCGAAAGGAAGAGAATCTTACTCGAACTGCTTGAGCTCGTCCTGAGTCCAAGGCTTGGCGCGGGAAGCCTCGGCCTTGAGAATCTCCGCGACTTTATCCTTAGTGATAAAGTCGGCGTTGTTGCCCCATTCGTGACGGATGTAGCTGAGCACTTGGGCGATTTTTTCGTCGCTCCAGTTGTAGCCGCCACCGGGCACCTTGCCGAACGCGGGCATCGCGCCGTTGTAGGTGTTGCCCTTGACTTGGATCGGGCCGCCGAGGCCGTGCAAAAGCACGCGGATAACGCGGTCTTCCTTGCCCAGCACCCATTCGGATCCGGCGAGCGGGGGAAAGGCGCCCGGGACGCCTTGACCGCTGGTCTGATGGCAGGCGGCGCAGGTGCCGACGTAGAGCTTTTTGCCCGCGGCAAGAACTTGCTCGGGCGTAAGCTCAACCGGCTTGGACGCCGCGGCCTTGGCCGCTTCCGCGTCATAACGCTCGTCGTAAACCAAGGGATCGAAATCGCCGCGGTAGTGAACGACGTAGATCGCGCAGACGAGGATCAGCGCGGAAATGATGCCGAGAAGAAAAAGCGGCATCGGCGAAAAGCCTTCGGAAGGCTCCGACTTCTCACGAAGGAGAATGGCATGAACCTGTTGCAGGCTCTCGTCGGTGGCGCCGCCTTGCTCCGCGCGCTCGTGCGCGGAAACGGGAACGTGAGGCGCGGGCTGCGCTCCGGGATCTTTGGAATGCTTGCTGCTCATTTGGCGGCCTCCTGGTGCTCGGCCTTTTGGTGCTCAGCCTTCTCAGGCTCCGCCTTCGGCACATAAACGCGTTTGGCTTCGTCCGGATAGAGGGCGGGATCCTTCAACGACAGGAGATAAGCGATGAGATCTTCGCCGCGACGGGTAAGAACGATCTCGCTGCCCGCGGGAGGCTGATCCTTCTGGGGCAGGAGGTGCTGAACGGAGCGGGCGGAGGGCTCGCCGAGGATCGGACGCGTTTCGAAGAGGAAACGGAAAGGAGGCATGATCGAGCCGTATTCTTTGCCGTCCACGGTG
>CBIHRE010000103.1:0-12208 GCA_966212385.1 uncultured Akkermansia sp.
GGCCCCGATGGCCGGCCCCTGAAGATTGCGGGTGTCCCGCCCGATTACTTCTCGGCGGACGGCCAGCTTTGGGGAAATCCGCTCTACGCTTGGGAAAAGCACTCGGAGGAAAGCTACGCCTGGTGGATAGAACGTCTGCGGGCCAACTTCACCCTCTGCGACGTCGTGCGGATCGATCACTTCCGCGCCTTCGATACCTATTGGTCCATCCCCGCAGGGGCGAAAACCGCCAAGACCGGCGAATGGAAAAAAGGCCCGGGTCTGGCCTTTTTCCAGGCCATCAAGGGAGCCCTGCCCGACGCCCGGCTCATCGCCGAGGACCTGGGCGACCTCTTCGACAGCGTGCGCGAACTGCGCGACGCCTGCGGCCTGCCGGGCATGACGATCCTCCAGTTCGCGTTCGGTGGCGACGCATCCAATCTCTATCTCCCGCACAACCTCGTCGCCAACGCGGTGGTGTATCCGGGCACCCACGACAACGATACCACCCTCGGCTGGTATCGTTCCGCTTCACCCAAGGAGCAGGATTATGTCCGCCGCTACCTCCGGGTCGACGGCCGCGAAATAGGCTGGGATTTCATCCGCGCCGCCTACGCAGCGGTCAGCCGCCTCGCCATCCTGCCGCTCCAGGACATCATGAGTCTCGGTGCCGAGGCTCGTTTCAACACTCCCGGCGTCGCCGCCGGCAATTGGCAGTGGCGCTACACCGATGCCCAGCTCGAGGCGGTCCAGCGCGGTTCGGCGCCCTACCTGAAAGAACTGGGGCAGCTCCACGGCCGCGCTTAAAACGCGATCAACGGGCCGCCCGCCGGCGGGCGGCCTGGCTCGGAGGCGGCGGGCGTCCTGGCCGCCGTGGACGCGCCACGCTCAGGCGGCGCCAAAAAACTTCTCGATCCGCTCCAAGGCCTCCTCGCGGGCGTCATCGATCACGTAGTGGCCGGCGTCCGCGATGTAGAGCGCGTCCGACTCGGGCAGCCGGCGGCGCCACTCCGAGTAGAAAGAGTCGTTGAAGCAGAAGTCGCGTCCGCCCCACACGATCAGGACCGGGTTCTTGCGGAACTTCTCGATGCCCGCGGCCGTGGCTTGCAAGGCCGCCCAGCTCGGGTGCGCCTCGTCCATGGGAATATCCTTCACAAAAGCGTCCACCGCCACGCGGTTCGCCCACGAGTCGTAGGGCAGCAAATATCCGCGTTTCTCGTCCGGCGTCAGCGCGCGTCGCCCCATCGCCATCCACGCCGCGGGGCCGGCGAAACCATTCAGCCCGCGCACCAACGCCGTGCCGGGAAAGCGCGTTTTGCACAGCGCGATGCGCGCCGGGATGCGCTTCGACGGAAAGGCGCCCGTATTCAAAATCACGATGCGCCCGATCAGGTCCGGTCGTCGCGCCGCGAATCCGAAGCCGATCGCGCCGCCCCAGTCGTGCACGACCAGATGCACGCGCTTCAGCCCTAGCTTCGACACCAAGGCCGCCACGTCGTCGATGCGTTGCGCGAGCGTGTGGCGGTAGGTTTCCGGCTTTTCCGAGAGTCCCATCCCGATGTGGTCGGGAACCACGCAACGGAAGCGCGGGGCGAGTCGCTTTACCAACTCGCGATAGTAGAACGACCAGGTCGGGTTGCCATGCAGCATCAGCACCGCTTCGCCCTCCGCCGGGCCCGCGCCCTCGTCGAGATAGCTCATCCGCGCGCCGCCGGGCGTGGCGAAGCGCTTCGGCGTGAAAGGATACAAGGGCTGGAGCCAGTCAGGGACGGCGTTCATCGGAAAAGTCGTCTTGGTTTCGCGCTCGTTTTTCCCGTGCGTTCGTTCACCAGTCCACCGCCAGCATCAGCGAGTTGAGCCCGCTGCCGATGCCGAGCAGCGCCACGCGGTCCCCGGCCTTTACCGCGCCCGCCTCGATCGCTCCGGCCAGGGTCGCCGGCAAGGCCACCGAGCCCGTGTTGCCAAGCGTCTCGAAGGTCGAAAAATCCTTCGCCAGATCGAGCCCGAGCGCCTCGTAAAGCTTCCGGCGGTGCGTGCTGCCCACCTGGTGGCAGATCGTGCGGTCGAATTCCGGGCCGAAATCGGCCGCGAATGCCGCCCAGGTCTCGCGCGCCAGCTCTATTCCCGCCACGAGCAGCGCCTCGCTGTCCGTCTGCATCGCGAGCGCGTCCGCTCCGTGCGTGTCGCCTTGGCAAAGCTCGCTGTGCGCTGTCGCCGCGCGCGCGACGCCGCCGCGCAGTCTGTGCCCGCGCGCGCCGGACGGCAGGATCGACTCGTGGCACACCAGCGCGGCCACCGCGCCCGAGCCGATGGTCAGATTCGCAAAGAAGGGTTTGATGCCGTTGCGGTCGAGGGGCGCGGTGAGGAGGGTTTTCAGGGTCTGCTCCACCCAGGGGCCGCCGTTTTCCCCCGAGCACACCAACGCGCACTTGATTTGCCCGCTTTCGATCAGGCCGGCCGCCACGGTGAGGGCGTTGAGCCAGCCGAGGCAGGCGTTGGAGAGGTCGAAGATCTGGGCCGTTTTCGGCAGACCGATTTTGCGGTGCGCGAAACTCGCCGTCGCCGGCTCCAGCATGTCGCGACAGACCGCCGCGTGGATAAACAGCTCCACCTGCTCGGCGCGCAGCCCCGATTTCGCCAGCACCGCGCGTCCCGCCGCCGCCGAGGCGTCGGAGGGACGCGTTCCCGCCGGCCACACGCGACGCTCGCGGATTCCGGTCATCAGCTCGAGGCGCCCTTCGGGCAGACGCAGGCGCTGATAAAGTGGCGCCAACCGGTGCTCGATTTCCGCCGAGCTCAAGGTCTCCGCGGGCAGCGCCGTCGCGATCGATTCGATGACTGTGTGTTGAAACTTCATGCCGGCGTCTTTCAGGACTCGTGCCGCGTCCGTCAGCCCTGCGCCGCGGGCGCGGCGGTGGCCGCCGGCTTGTTCTCCATCCGCATCGCCAGCCGGATGATGTCCTTGTCGAAGTAATTCGATCCCAGCCCGGCGTCGATCGTGAGCGTCGTGCCGTTGATGCCGCTGCTCCGCTCGCTGAGCAGGTAGACGGCCGGATCGGCGACTTCCTGCGTCGAGAGGTTTCGCTTACGGAAGGTCAATTTCTCGGCGTAGAGGTAGCTCTCCAGATAGCCGGGGATGCCCGCCGAAGCGCTGGTCTTAAGAGGTCCCGCGCCGATCACGTTGAACCGCACCTCGCTCACCGCCGGCTCGGCGGAAAAGCTCTTGGCGAGGAACCGAGTCGCCGACTCGAGCGCGGCCTTGATCGGGCCCATGTAGCCGTAGTTGTCGGGCGTCACGAGCAGCGACGAGATGCCGATCGTCACCACCGAGGCGTTTTTCGCGAAGTGCGGTTTGAAGGCGTTGGCCAGCTCCACCAGCGAGAAGGCCGAGATCGCGGTCGCCTGGAGAAAATCTTTCCGCTTCGTCTCGTGGAAGGGCTTAAAACCCTCCGCGTAGTTCGCGAAGGCGATCGAGTGCACCAATCCGTGCAGAGGGGCGAAACCCGCCGCCGCGACCTCCCCCGCGAGCCGGGCCGCCGCGCCTTCCTCCTCCACGTCGCAGATGAAAACCGGTTTCCCGGCGAGCAGTGTTTCCAGTGATTTTTTCCGCGCTTCGGAGCGCACCGCGTAGACCACCCGCGCGCCCTGTTCCTCAAGCGTCTTGGCCACGTGCCAGGCCACGCTCTTGCGATTGGCCACGCCCTGCACGAGGAAGGTTTTGCCGGTGAGCTGGAGAAAATCGGGCATCGGAAACGCGTCCTTTGTGGCTCTTGCCGCGCCTTATTGTTGCTGTGCCTGCTGCTGCGCCTGCGCCGCAGGGGCCGCGCCGCCCGCCGTCTGCTGCCCCTCGGGTGTCTTCCAGGCCACGGTGAAATCGACGTTCAGCACGCGTGTGCCGTCGGCCTTTTTGACCGCGCCCGACATCATCGTGAATCCCGCGACGACCTCCTTTTTCTTCACCTCGATCAGGACCGTGTCGCCGGGATAAATCGGAGTGCGAAAACGCACATCCGCGATTTTCGAGAGCAAAGGCACGCCCGATCCCGGAGCGGCGCCCGCGGCCTGGGCCTGCTTTGCCATGAACAGCGCGCCGGTCTGGAAAACCGCCTCGCAAAGCAGGACGCCCGGCGTGATCGGGGCGTTCGGATAATGGCCGCGATAGAAGTCCTCCTCCGCTCGCCAGGTGCGCTTGGCCACCAGGCCATCCGCGCTCTCGGAAACGATCTCATCCACGAAAAGAAAGGGCGGACGGTGCGGGATCAGGGCTTTGACGGCATCGAGGGCGGACATGGGTGCGAAAGGGAAAGCCGGCAAACACACCGCCCCCGCCCGCGCCGCGCAAGGGCGGAAAAAAGACGGCCGCCGCCATCTCCGTCCCGGTAAGCCTGCTGGGCGTCGCCATGCGCGATATGTTTGCATAACTCCATGCCCGCCCGGCCCTCCGTCGCTTCGCCCGTATTCGCGTTCGCCGACCCATGGAGCCGCCCGCGGGGCTTGCTCGGCTGGCTCGCTTCGGTGGATCACAAGGACATCGGCCGCCGCTTCATCGCCACCGCCTTGGCGTTCTTCGTCCTAGGCGGGCTGCTCGCCCTACTGATGCGCGCCCAGCTGGCGCGTCCCGAGTCCACGTTGATCGGCCCGGATTTCTACAACCAGGTCTTCTCGATGCACGGCTCGACGATGATGTTTCTCTTCGCCGTGCCCGTGATGGAGGCGATGGGCGTCTATCTCGTTCCGCTGATGATCGGAGCGCAGAACCTCGCGTTCCCGCGGCTCAACGCGTTCAGCTACTACCTCTACCTCGCCGGCGGTTTGTTTTTCTACGTCGCCTTCGCCCTGAACGTCGGAGCGGAAAACGGCTGGTTCAGCTACGTTCCGCTCGCCACCGCGCAGTTTTCCCCGGGGCGGCGTTCCGACGTATGGGCGCAGATGATCACCTTCACCGAGGTCTCCGCCCTCCTCGTCGCGGTGAATCTCGCCACGACCATTCTCAAGTTTCGCGCGCCGGGCATGACGCTGCGTCGCATGCCGGTCTTCGTCTGGTCGAGCCTCGTGCAATCGCTCATGGTTATCTTCGCGATGCCGGCGGTCGCGCTCGCGAGCACCATGCTCATCCTCGATCGCCTGGTCGGCACCCACTTTTTCGATGTCGCGCAAGGCGGCGACGCCCTGCTCTGGCAACACCTCTTCTGGTTCTTCGGCCATCCCGAGGTTTACATCATCTTCCTCCCCGCCACCGGTCTGCTGTCCTCGATGCTGCCGCCGCTCGTGCGCCGTCCCTTGATCGGCTATTCCGCCGTCGTGGTCTCGCTCGCGGCCACCGCCTTCCTCGGCTTCGGGCTCTGGGTCCATCACATGTTTACCGCGGGTCTGCCCGACCTCGGGCGCAACGTCTTTTCCGCCGCCAGCATGCTCATCGCCATCCCCAGCGGGGTGCAGATCTTCTGCTGGATCGCCACCCTCTGGAGCGGACGCCCGCGCTTCACCACCGCGATGCTCTTCATCGTCGGATTCATCGCCACCTTCGTCCTGGGCGGGCTCACCGGCGTCATGCTCGCGGCTGTGCCCTTCAACGAGCAGGCGCACGACAGCTACTTCGTCGTCGCCCACTTCCACTACGTGCTCATCGGCGGCTCGGTTTTCCCGCTCCTCGGCGCGCTCCACCACTGGTTCCCCAAAATCTTCGGCCGGCTGCTTTCCGAACGCCTGGGGCGCTGGACCTTCGCCTTCGTCTTCGCGGGTTTTCACCTCACGTTTTTCCCCCAGCACCTGCTCGGCCTGCGCGGGATGCCGCGGCGCGTCTATACCTACCTGGAGTCCACCGGCTGGGAGCGGCTCAATGCGCTATCCAGCATCGGCGCCGCGCTGCTCGGTTTCGGGGTCCTTCTGTTTTTGTTCAACATCGTCGCCGCGCTCCGCCGCCGCCCGGGCTGCCCGTCCGACCCTTGGGAAGGCGATACGCTGGAGTGGAGCATGGCCTCCCCGCCTCCGCCGAAAAACTTCGAGCCCGTGCCGGTCGTCCACGACCGCTACCCGCTCTGGCGCCCGGGCGAGCCCTCCCGCGTCGTCGGTCTCGATCCGAGAAAACGCGAGATTCTGATCACCACCGCGCGCGACGCCGGGCCCGACCACCGGCTCGAGTCCTCCGCGCCTTCGCTCTGGCCGCTCTGGGCCTCGCTCGCCGTCACCGCGCTGTTCATCGGCAGCATCTTCACTCCCTGGGCCGTGGTCTGGGGAGCGATCCCCGTGTTCATCACCCTCACCGGCTGGTTTTGGCCGAAGAAAGGCGACGAGTGAAAACGCCCCCGGTTTCCGGCGGTCCCGAGGCATCCGCCCCCACCCCGCACGTGCTGGATGTCTCCGGCCTGCCCGATCACGCCTTCGGGCACCGCAGCCCGATGTGGTGGGGCACCTTCGGCATGATCCTGATCGAGGGCACGGTATTCGCCGGACTGCTGGGCGTCTGCCTCTACCTGCGCGGCCGTTCCGAGGCCTGGCCGCCTGGCGCGCCCGATCCCGCCCCGGTCTGGGGCACTTTAAACACCCTCGTTCTTCTCGCCAGTTGCTGGCCCAACCACCTCTGCAAAGCCGCCGCGGAACGCCACGATCTTCCCGCCGTCCGCCGCTGGCTTCTCGTCTCCATCGCCTTCGCCGCGCTCTTCTGCGTCCTGCGCGCGTTCGAGTTTCGCTCGCTCAACTGCCACTGGACCAACGACGCCTACGGATCGATCACCTGGACGCTCCTCGGGTTTCACACCGCCCACCTCGTCACCGACCTGCTCGATACGATGGTGCTGGCCGTCCTGATGTTTGTCGGCCCGATCAAGGGGAAGCGCTTCGTCGACGTGAGCGAGAACTCCGTCTACTGGGACTTTGTGGTTCTGGCCTGGCTGCCCATCTACGCCGCGATCTACCTCCTGCCGCGCCTTACCTGAAGCCGGGCGGCTCAACTCCACCCGGGGTGCTTTTCCCTGTCGCGAACGGTATCCGCACCCCGCGCGTCCGCGGTTTTCCGCCCGGTAAACAAACGCCGCGAAACGCGTTTAACTTCACCCATGCCCGCTTCTCGCGCGTCTCCCGGCCTCGCATCGCGGCGCTCGTTCCGGCCCGCGTCTCGTTTCGCCATCCGCCCGCTCGCCGCCCTCCTCGGCCTTGCCGCTCCCCTCGCCCGGTCCGCGAACTTCGAACACCCCGACGCCACCGAGGACCAGTGGCTCATGCCGGCGAAAAACTACGCCTCCACCCGCTACAGCGCCCTCGACCAGATCAAGACCGACAACGCCGCCCGCCTCCAGGTCGCCTGGACCTTCTCCACGGGCGTCGTCCGCGGCCACGAGGCCGCCCCGCTCGTGGTCGGCGACACGATGTATGTCGTCGCGCCGTATCCGAATTATCTCTACGCCCTCGATCTCGCCCGCGAGGGCGCCCTGAAGTGGCGCCACGATCCCGACCCCGCCCGCTCCGCCCAGGGCGTCGCCTGCTGCGATGTCGTCAACCGCGGCGCCGCCTATTGGGACGGCAAGATCATCTATAACACCCTCGACGCCCATGTCGTCGCCGTCGACGCCAAGACCGGCAAGGAGCTTTGGAAAACCAAGGCCGGCGAATACACCCGCGGAGAGAGCATGACCATGGCCCCGCTCGTCGTGAAGGGAAAGGTCCTCGTCGGAAACAGCGGCGGCGAATTCGGCGTGCGCGGCTGGCTCAAGGCCTACGACGCCGCCGACGGCCGTCCGCTCTGGACCGCCTACAGCACCGGTCCCGACTCCGACGTGCTCATCGGCCCCGGCTTCAAGCCCTACTACGACTCCGATCGCGGCAAGGATCTCGGCGTCTCTTCCTGGCCGCCCGACGCCTGGCGCATCGGCGGCGGCACGGTCTGGGGATGGCTCTCCTACGACCCCGAGCTCAACCTCGTCTACCACGGCACCGGCAATCCGGGCCCGTGGAATTCCGAGCAGCGCCCCGGCGACAACAAGTGGACCTGCGGCCTTTTCGCCCGCGACCCCGACACCGGCCAGGCGAAGTGGTTCTACCAGTTCAGCCCGCACGACCTCTACGATTGGGACGGCGTGAACGAGCAGCTGCTCCTCGACCTCACGATCGACGGCCGATCCCGCAAGGTCCTCGTCCTTCCCGAACGCAACGGCTTTGTCTATGTCATCGACCGAGCCACCGGCGAAGTGATCTCCGCCGATCCCTTCGCCTACAACACCACGACCACGCACGTCGACCTCAAGACCGGCCGCCCCGCGCACGTCGAGGCCAAGAAGCCCAAGGTCGGCGAGACCATCCGGGACATCGCCCCGCCCTCGCCCGGCGCCAAGGACTGGCAGCCCTCCGCCTACTCCCCGCGCACCGGCTACGTCTACATCCCGCACCAGAACCTCGCGATGGATATGACCGCCGCCGAGGCCAACTACATCGCCGGCACGCCCTTCGTCGGCTCCGAGGTCCGCATGCACGCCGGTCCCGGCGGCCACCGCGGCGAGTTCAAGGCCTGGGATCCCGTCGCCCGCCGCGCCGTGTGGTCTCTCAAGGAAAACTTCCCCGTCTGGAGCGGCGCCCTCGTCACCGCCGGCGACGTCGCCTTCTACGGCACGATGGACGGCTGGTTCAAGGCGGTCGACGCGCGCAGCGGCGCCGAGCTCTGGAAGTTCAAATGCGGCTCCGGCATCATCGGCCAACCCGTCACCTACCGCGGCCCCGACGATCGCCAATACGTCGCCATCCTCTCCGGCGTCGGCGGCTGGGCCGGAGCCATCGTCGCCGGCCAGCTCGATCCGCGCGACGGCACCGGAGCCCTCGGCTTCGTCAACGCGATGAAGGATCTCCCCGCCCACACCAACGCCGGAGGCACGCTCTATGTTTTCCGCCTGCCGTGAGTTTTTCCGCGCCGCTCGCGCCCATGTCGGCCGCCGCCCGCGTCTGGTCGGGCCGCACGGTTACGTCCCCGCCATTGTCGTTAGCGTCGCCCTCCTCGCGAACCTCCCCGCTCTTCTGGCCGCCGCTCCGTCCAACTCCTCGCTCCCTGCTCCCAGCTCCCCGCCCTCCTCCGCCCGCGTCCTCCGCGTCGCCGCCGATCCCAACAACCTGCCTTTTTCCAACGACCGTCGCGAAGGCTTCGAAAACCGCATCGCCGAGTTGCTCGCGGACGAACTCGGCGCCGCCCTCGAGTATCAATGGTGGCCGCAGCGCCGCGGCTTCTTTCGCGAAACGCTCGGCTCCGGCCGCGCCGACGTCGTCATCGGCGTCCCCGCCGGCTTCGAACGCGTGCTCACCACCCGCGCCTATTACACCTCCGCCTACGTGTTCGTGCAGCCTCTCGGCGATCCGGCCTTGCGCTCGCTCGACGATCCCACGCTCGCCCGCCTCCGCATCGGCGTGCAACTCGCCGGCGACGACGGCAACAACACCCCGCCCGCCCACGCGCTCGCCCGCCGCGGCCTCGTCGAGAACGTCCGCGGCTACACGCTCACCGGCGATTACGCCGCCGATAGTCCTCCTTCCGCCATCGTCGCCGCCGTCGCCCGGGGCGAGATCGATGTCGCCCTGGCCTGGGGCCCGATGGCCGGCTTTTTCGCCTCCCGGCAGACGCCGCCCCTCGCCGTCGTTCCCATAGCGCCCTGCGATTGCCCGGGCCTCCCCTTGCGTTTCTCCATCGCCGTCGGCGTCGCGCGCGACCAGCCCGCCCTCCGCGACGAGATCGACGCCATTCTCGCGCGTCGCTCCGAGGACATCCTCCGCATCCTCGACGCCTACCACGTGCCACGCGTCGAGCCCGCGTCGCCCCGTCTTGCGGCGCTTCTGCACGCGGCTCGCTGAGCTCGTCCTCGAACCATGCGCATCGCCGTCGTCGCTTTGTCGATCGTCGTTCTCCTCGCCGCCTGCCGCGAGGAGCGCCGCGGCTTTCGCGATCCGCCCACGACTTCGGGCCCGGGGCTCGTCCGGGAAAGCGAGCTTCACCCGGGCGGCGCCACCCCCGCCAAATCGGCGCCGAATCCCTACGAGGGCAAGGCCCCCGCCGTCGCCGAAGGCAAGCGGCTCTTCGGCTGGTTCAACTGCAACGGCTGCCACTTCGCCGGCGGCGGAGGCATCGGTCCCGCGCTCATGGATCCGAAATGGATCTACGGCGCCGAGCCGGCGCAGATTTTCGCGTCCATCGCCGAAGGCCGCCCCAACGGCATGCCCGCCTTTCGCGAGCGGCTCGACGACGGCCAGATTTGGAAACTCGTCGCCTACATCCGCACCCTGGGCGGCACGCCGCCCGAGGGCAAAGCGGTCGATCGTCCCAAACAACCCGCCCCCTCCGACCAGGCCACGAAGGGCGTGGACCCGGGCCCGGACGCTTGATCGACCATGACGCGCCGCCTTCCAGTTCGCGACCCTTCGCATCCTCCGCCGCGTCGCGTCCCTCGCGGCGTCGCTTGCCTTCGATATGTTTTTCTCGTCGCTCCCGCCCTCGCCTTCGCCGGCGCGGTCGGCGAACACGATGCGCTCGCGCCCGCCGGCGCCCAGGCCGCGCACATCGACCATCTCTGGCAGGCGCTGCTGTGGGGATGTTCCGCGGTCTTTTTAGCCGTGATGGTCGTCCTCGTGCTTTCGCTCCGGCGCGGTCGCCCCGTGCCGGATGCCGAGGATTTGCCCGAGCCCGCCCGGCGTCGCGCGATCGGCTTCATCACACTTGGCGTGGGCGTCACGGTCGCGGTGCTCGCGTGGTTCATGGTGGAGAACCTGCGCGCCGAGCACCGCTTGCGCCGCGTCGAGACGCCGGACGACCCGCGGACCCTCACGATCCTCGTCACGGGCCGCCAATGGTGGTGGGAGATTCGTTACGACTTCCCGCAGCCGTCCGACACCGTCGTCACCGCCAACGAGCTCCACATCCCCGTCGGCCGCCCCGTCCACCTGCGCCTCGCCTCGGCCGATGTCATCCACAGCTTTTGGGCGCCTTCGCTCCACGGAAAACGCGATCTCGTGCCCGGCCGGGAGAATCACCTCTGGCTTCAAGCCGACCGCCCGGGGCTCTTTGAGGGCCAATGCGCCGAGTTTTGCGGCCACCAGCACGCCAAGATGCGCCTGCTCGTCGTCGCCCAGCCCGAGGACGAGTTTCAGCGTTGGCTCACCGGGCAGCGCCTTCCCGCGCCCGAGCCTCGCGCCGATGCGGAACGCCGCGGACGCGAAATCTTTCTCCAAGGCTCCTGCGTCCTCTGCCACTCGATCCGCGGCACCCCGGCCGGCGGCCGCGCCGGTCCCGACCTCACCCACCTGGCCGGCCGCCGCGATCTTGCCGCCGGCGCCATTCCCAACACCCGCGGCCATCTCGCGGGCTGGATCGTCGATCCGCAGGGCATCAAGCCCGGCTGCCACATGCCCGCGCAAAGCCTCCGCGCCGAGGACCTCGAGCCGCTGCTCGATTATCTCGGGAGCCTGCGCTGAACCCACGCCCTGGTCCTCGCGATGATCCCGCTCCTGCTCGCGCACATCGATTCCACCTCGGCGGGTCCGCGCGGATGGGCCGCGCTGCCTTTCGCGTGGGAGCTCGATTTTCCTCTTCTCGTCGGCCTCGCCCTCGGCGCCGTCCTTTACCGGCGCGGCTCGCGCCGTCTGCGCGTCGCCCCGGCCCGCCAAGGCCTCGCCGCAAGACGGCGCCTTTGTTTCTGGGCCGGCTGGTGGACGCTCCTTCTCGCGCTTTCCTCGCCGCTCCATCCCTGGGGACGCGTGCTCTTCTCGGCGCACATGCTTCAGCACGAGTTGCTCATGCTCGTCGCCGCCCCGCTCCTCGTCCTCGGGCGTCCGCTCGGAGCGATCCTCGCCGCTTTTCACCGCGACGACGCCCGTTCGCTCGCGCGCCTCGCCCTGCGCCCCGCGCTTCGCTCCGCGTGGCGGGCCTGTTCCCATCCGCTCACCGCATGGGTGGCCCACGCGTTCGCCCTCTGGCTCTGGCACCTGCCCGCGCTCTTCGACGCCGCGCTTCGGCACGAGGGGCTGCACCACCTTCAACACCTTTCCTTTTTTGGCACCGCCCTTCTTTTTTGGTGGGCGCTCTTGCACGCCCGGGACGCGTTCGTGCCGGTGGGGGCGGCCGTGCTTTATCTGTTCACCACGATGCTCCACAGCGGTCTGCTCGGAGCGTTGCTGCTTTTCGCCGACACCGTCCTCTACCGCGGCTACCTCGCGACTTCGGCCGACTGGTCGCTTACGCCGCTCGAGGACCAGCAACTCGGAG
>CBIHRE010000104.1:0-12201 GCA_966212385.1 uncultured Akkermansia sp.
GCTGCAATCTACAGAGCCTTCCGCCTCGGCAGGCCCGAGATTTGCCGCCGGAAGCGCGGGGAGAATGTGGAGCGCCCCTTAATAGAAAAGGGGCGCGTTTCACTGCTCACTAGAACCAACGCGTTGCCGTCAGGCGAAAAGCCCGGGGCTCGGCTGGGTGCAGGTGGTAATCGGCGACCGGCGCGGCTTCACCGGGAAGCTGGGACTCATAGTAGTAGACGATGTCGTTATTGTCCCGGTCGAGAAGGTTCAGCACCGAAAGGGCGACCTCCCAGTCACGCCCACGCCAGCCGAGGCGGGCATTGAAAGTGAGCGAGGAGTCGCCCTCGACGGAATTGTCTTCGGTCAGCGGCTGCGGGCCGAAGTAACGGGCGCGTAGAGCGGCCGACCAACCGCCGCCAAATTTCACAATCGCGCCACCGGTTGCGACAGTATCGAGCGAACCAGGAATATAACGGCCGCCGCCCGCGTCCTCGGCGTAGCGAGCATGGGTCAAGGCTAGGTCTGCATCGAAGGCCAGCCATTCGTTGACCTGGTAAAAGTTCGCGAGCTCGACGCCGTGGCGCCAGGTGCGTCCGTTGGCTTCCGTGCCGCCGGCATCGCCGACGAAGACCAGCTCCGAATCCACCTCCAAGGCCCAGAATGAAACGGTGCTCACCAAGCCGTCGATGATCGAAGTGCGCACGCCGATCTCGGCGCCTTTTGTAGCAGCGAGCGGATCGACCTTGTCGGCCGGGGTGACCCCATTGGCAGGATCTACGGTGATGGTGGTGCCGCGGGCGTCGTTGCTGTGGAAGCCATAACCAGCGTTCACATAAAGCTCGGTCTTTTTCCATGGGCCGAAGATCAGGTTCATTTTCGGGCCAAGGATGGCGTCGTCGGCGGTGCCGGAGTTGGCGGCGAGTCCGCTGTCCACGTCGAAGTAGTAGGCGTCGGCGCGGATGCCGGGCTGGATGCGAAACCAGTCCGCGACATGGAGAGTGCTTTCGGCGAAGAGTCCAAGGCTGGCTTCGTGGACCTGATCGGCGCGCACGGTGGAAAGGGTGTCGCGCGCGGCGCTTCGCTCGAGGGCGATGTCGATGACATCGTCGCGGAGCTGGGCGCCGATGGCGGTCTCGGTTTTCATGCCGCCCAACTCGGAGTCCCACTTGCGGGTCAGACTGCCACCGAAGACACCTCGCTCGTCGTGTTGGTGGAACTGATCGCCGTTCGCAGGATCGTCCATGAAGTAGGTGAAGTTCGAATACAGGTCCATCCGGTAGTAGATGGCGTATAGGTTGAGCGCGGTGACGGCGTTTCCGGCGTCATGCGCCCAATCGAAAGAGAGACTGGCGCGGTCGCTTTCGCCGCCGTCGGTGGGGTCGATGGCGCCGAAGCGTCCGATGAGGCCGCTGTCGATCGCACGAAGCGGGATTTGGTCGGTCGAATCCCATCCGCCGTGATAGCCCAGCGCGGTGAGCGCGTATTGGTTCTCGGCGCTGCCCCACGCGTGACGGACCATGCCGTTGAAACGTCGGGAATGCTCGGGATTCTCCCAAGGGCCGTCTTTGTAGGAGAACTCGCCCGCCGCGGTGGTGGTGGCTCCTGAGGCATGGCGGAGGGTGTTGGCGGCCACTGCGCGGTATTCGTTGTCCTCCCCGATCTCGACTTTGGCGAAGGGGCGCTTGACGGTGTCGCGCAGGTTGAACCGCGCGGCGCCGGCGCTGGAGAAATCGCCGTTGTGGGCCTGATAGGGACCTTTTTCGTAAGCGACGCTGGAGATGAGTTCCGGAATGATGAAATTCATGTCCGCGTATCCTTGGCCGTGGCCATGGGTGCGCATGTTGACGGGCATGCCATCGACGGAGACAGCGAAGTCCGTGCCGTGGTCGAGGTTGAAGCCGCGAACAAAATACTGGTTGGCCTTGCCGCTGCCGGAGTGCTGCGTGACGACCAGGCCGGGCACGACTTCGAGAAGTTCGCCGCGTCGAAGAAATGGTCGGGCGTCGAGTTCGGCCGAGCCGACCTTGCCCGTGGAGGCGGAAGAGGCGGTTTGCGAGATGTCGAGGGAGCGGCCATACACGACGACCGGGTCGAGCATGGTGGGATCTTCGTGATTGGGATGCGCGGAAGCGATGGCTCCGAGCGAGATGAAGGTGGAGATGGAAAGAGTGCGAAAGGACATGGAGGTGTGCGCGTCTACGCGCCTTAGGTTGAGCAGGTGAATCGCTTCACGTTCATGCCGCGGAACAGCGCGGCGACGGGAAGCGGGCAAAGCCGACTACGCAGGAACTAAATGAGCCGCTAGGCGGCGCCTCGTGGTGGCGGATTTGGCACGTCTTCCAGCGGAGAGGTCGGCGGCGCGAACGAACGCACGAGCCATTGCGCAGATATATGCGGCGCGATCACCGATGAATCGGTGGCGTCGTCCCAGAGCGGAATCTTTTTTACCGCGACATCGGCTGCGGCCTCTGTTGGGAGCGAGCGGGTGGTCGAGGAGGTTGAGGCGACGCTCAAATGCTCCGGATCAGGCGATTTTTCGCCGGTCAGCAGGGCCGCGACTTCCACACGGAGCTGGGCGTCGTGGGTGAAGTGGCCGGCATTTTTGATCCACTGGATAGCGTGCCACGCGGCCGATTGCGGAGTGTTCGCGCAGAACCAGGCTACAATCAGTAGCCAAAAGGAAAGGCGAACAGGCAGGCAGGACATGCGCGGAGTGGGGTTAGCTCAGCAATACACGTTCCAATAGCCAATAAGCACCGGCGAGCGCGACAAGCAGGGACACTTGAGACAGTAACTTAGGCGCGGCCTCGCGCTGCCGTCTTACGAGAAGGATCAAGGGCCATACGAGGCCGGCAAAGGCGATTTGGCCCAACTCGACACCGAGGTTGAAGGCGAAGAGAGGCTGGATCGGCGAACGCCCGTGCGCGCCGACACCGAGATCGAGGAGGACGCTCGCGAAACCGCAGCCGTGAACGAGGCCGAAAAGGAGCGTCACCACGATGCGTCCTTTCGTCGGAGGCTCGTTTTTGTGCAGCAGGTTTTCCACGCCTACCCAAAGGATCGAGAGCGCGATGAGCGGTTCGGCGAAGCGGGCGGGGATATGCACGGCGCCGAGGGTGGTAAGCGCGAGCGTGAGAGAGTGCCCGAGGGTAAAGCTGGTGATGATCAGCACCAAACTCTGCCAACGCGCGCAGGCGACGAGCAGACCGACGAGAAAAAACAGATGATCGTAGCCGGTGAAAATGTGCCGCGTGCCAAGCAGCAGGAAATCGAGGAAGGAAGCGGAAGCGGCTTCGGCCATGTAGATGCGCATTCTTTTGCGCACGTGCGCAGGCAAGGGCGAGTCCGTAGTCGGCTTGCGCGGTGAACTGAAGGGGCCCCTTTGTGCTGCCGCCTGCGAAGCGGTGCCGCTCAGTATACACGGATAATTGGCCGCGAGAGAACGCAAGGAGCGCAACGAAAACCCGGACTGGCTCTGGTCTTTGTGCTCGGCGTTCTTTGTGGGCTAAAGTTCGGTTCGGGTTGGCTTGGCGGCGGCGAAGTAACGCAGACTTCTAGTCTGCTTTTTCGCCCATGCTTCGGATGCAGGCTGGAAGCCTGCGCTACTTTTACTCCTGCCTGAGGGCCTCGATGGGGTCGAGGGAGGCGGCTTTCCAGGCGGGGTAGAGGCCGAAGCCGATGCCGATGGCGCCGCAGACCGTCATGCCGGCCAGGGCCCAGCCCCAAGGGAAAACCGTGGCGGCGTTGAGGAGGCGGCCGGCGAGATTGCCGGCGCCGATGCCGACGAGCACGCCGGCAAGGCCGCCGAAGAGGGAGAGCGCGACGGCCTCGATGAGGAACTGGGCGAGGATCTGCCGCTTTTTCGCGCCGATGCTTTTGCGGATGCCGATCTCGCGCGTGCGCTCGGTGACGCTCACGAGCATGATGTTCATCACGCCCACGCCGGAGGCGAGGAGGGCGATGGCGCTGATCACGAAGGCGCCCACGGCGACCACGCCGGCGATCTTGTTGAAGGCTTCGATGAGCGAGTCGTTGGACACCATTTCGAAGTCGTTGCCGTCCTCGGGCTCCAAGGCGCGCACGAGGCGCATGAGGCCGATGGCGCGGTCTTGCACGGTGGCGAGCTCGGCCTGGGAGCGGGCCTGCACGTTGATGGCGATGGAGCGGCCGTTGCCGCCGTAGATCTGGAGCCAGCGGGTGATGGGGATGAGGACGAAGTTGTCCTGGCTCTGGCCGAAGGAGGAGCCTTTGGGGGCGAGGGTGCCGACGATGGTGAAGTTCTGGCCGTCGATGCGGATGATGTGCCCGAGGGACTCCTCGTTGGGGAAAAGCCGCTTGGCGATGTCGTCGCCGATCACGCAGACGGGACGGCCGAGCTCGATGTCGCCGGCGCCGACGTTGCGACCGGCGGCGAAGTCGTAGGCGCGGCCGGTCACATAGTTTTCGTCGCCGCCGAAGAGGCCGACGTTGGGGTTGGTGCGGCGGTCGAGGTAGCTGGCGCGGCGGCCGTTGCGGCGCACGACGAGACCGGTGTCGGCCGCGTCGCCGAGGAGGGTTTTGAAGCGGCTGGCCTCGGCGTAGGTGATGTCGCGGCGGTTGGCGAACTGGCCGCGCGGGCCGCTGAAGTTGAGGGCGGGGTATTTGGTGAAGAGGAAGGACGTCGCGCCGAGGACGTTGAGGCCGGACTCGATGTTGGCGCGCAGGCCGCTGATGACGGTCATGACGCCGATGACGGAGAAGACGCCGACGGCGATGCCGAGCATGGTGAGCGTGGAGCGAAGCTTGTTGGACTTCAGGGCGGCCAGCGCGAGGCGGAGCGTTTCGATCCAGCTCATACGTGGTGCGGATCGGCGGTCGGAATGAATTGGCCGCAAAAAGGCGCAGAAGGCGCAAAAACGGAAACGGGGAAAGACGGTTGGCGCGCGTCTATGGACGCGATGGAGAGCTTCTTCGACGGAGCGTTATTTTGCGTCTTTTTGCGGCTAAAAATGATCGGGGTTCGGCGGCTCATTTTCATTCGTAGCGGAGGGCGACGACGGGATCGAGTTTGCTGGCCTGCCAGGCGGGGGCGAAGCCGCTGAAGACGCCGGTGAGCACGGAGACGGCGAGGCCGACGAGGACGAGGCCGGCGGAGAACACGAGGGGGAAGGACGGCGCGAAGACGGCGAGGAGGTTCGAGAGGACGGCGGCGAGGAGGAGGCCGGCGAGGCCGCCGATGACGCAGATGGTGACGGCCTCGATGAGGAATTGGAGGAGGATGGTGCGGCGGCGCGCGCCGAGCGCCTTGCGGACGCCGATCTCGCGGGTGCGCTCCTTCACGCTGACGTAGGTGATGTTCATGATGCCGATGGCGCCGACGAAGAGGGCGAGGCCGGTGATGAAGAGGCCGGCGAGGGCGATGCCGTTTTTGATCGGGTCGAGCTGCTCGCGGATGGTGCCCTGCTCGTTGATCTCGAAGTCGTCGCGCTGCTCGGGGCCGAGCTGGCGGATGCGGCGCATGAGGCCGCGGAGCTCGTCCTTCGCCTCGGCGACGCGGGTGGTGTCGTATTGGACGCGCACCTCGCCGCCGAAGTTGGTGGAGTAGTGGCGGCGGAAGGTGTTGAGCGGCATGGCGACCATGGAGTCCCAGCTGAAGAGGCCGAGGAAGCTGCCCTGGCGGGCGGAGACGCCGACGACGGTGAAGTTTTGGTCGCGGATGCGGACGGTGCGGCCGAGGGGGGACTCGCCGGGGAAGAGGGCGTCGGCGACGTCGTAGCCGATCATGACGACGTTTCGGCCGGTCTGGGCCTCGAACTCGCTGAAGAAGCGGCCCTCCTTCATCTCGGATTTGGAGATGCGGGGCAGGTCGGCGGAGGTGCCGAGGGTGACGATGTTGTTCACCCGGTATTCACCGCGGAGGATGGTGCTGCCGCGCTGGGCGGCGGGCACGGCGAGCTTCAGCGGGCCGCCGGGGTGGGCGGCGATCCACTCGTTGATCTGTTGCGCGTAGGCGGGCTTGATCTGGCGGCGGTTGCGGTAGTTCCACCAGTCGTCGACGTCGCGCCAGGGCCATTTGGTGACGTAGAGGATGTCGTCGCCGAAGCCGGCGAGGCTGCGGTCGACGCCGACGTCGATGCCCTTGATGGCGGTGCCCATGAGGGTGACGGCGACGATGCCGATGATGACGCCGAGGGCGGTGAGCGCGGACCGCATGCGGTTGGCCCGGATCTGCGCGAAGGCGATGCGGACGGACTCGACGAGCTCGTGGCGAAGACGGCGCATTATGGATCTCGGACGAAGTTTTTGACCACGGATGTCACGGATCTACACGGATAATACCGGTGGCCGATTGCCTTTGGATTTTGGGTGGGCGGGCGGGTCCCTCCGCCCGTGGCTTGCCCCCAAGCAGCGGGCGCAGGGACGCGCCCGCCCACCTTGGAATCTAAAGTCCCAATCCATCCAGCTCTTGGTATAAGGTATACCCTATCCGTGCTCATCCGTGCGATCCGTGGTCGAGGTCTGAAAGGTTGAGGCCGAGGAGCCACTTCGTTGGAAAAGCGGTGACATGGTGTTCGATGAGTCACACCGGCTCGTCGCTCTCGATCACGCCGTCACGGAGGCGGATGATGCGGCGGGCGTGGCGGGCGACCTCCTCCTCGTGGGTGACGAGGATGAGGGTGTTGCCCTTTTCGTAGAGGAGCTCGAAGAGGTCCATGATCTCGACGCCGGTCTTGGAATCGAGCGCGCCGGTGGGCTCGTCGGCGAGGATGATGGAGGGGCGGTTGACGATGGCGCGGGCGATGGCGACGCGCTGGCGCTGGCCGCCGGAGAGCTCGTTGGGCTTGTGGTGGACGCGGTTGTCGAGGCCGACGATGTCGAGCGCGGCCTTGGCGCGGGCCTGGCGATCCGCGGCGGGCACGCCGCCGTAGATGAGCGGGAGCTCGACGTTTTGCAGGGCGTCGGAGCGGGGGAGGAGGTTGAAGCTTTAGAAGACGAAACCGATCTCGCGGTTGCGGATGTCGGCGAGCTCGTCGTCGACCATGCCGGCGACGTTTTTGCCCGCGAAGTCGTAGCGCCCGGCGGTGGGCGTATCGAGGCAGCCGAGCATGTTCATGAGGGTGGACTTGCCGCTGCCGGAGGGCCCCATGATGGCGATGTATTCGTTGCGGTGGATACGGAGCGAGACGCCGCGGAGGGCGTGGATGGTCTCGGCGCCCATCTGGTAGAGCTTGGTGACGCCCTCGATCTCGATCACGGGCGGGCCGGGCGGCCGGACGGTGCGCGGGAGGGGGCCGGGAGAGGACGACATCGGAGGACGGAAGACCGGAAGGCGGAGGACGTAGCGGAGGAAGATCGGTGGCGGATTATTTCTTGGCGGCGTCGGCCTTGGGTTGGTCGATGCGGATGGCGGAGCCGTCCTTGAGGGTGCGGGTGATGACGCTGAAGCTGCCGGTGACGACCTCGTCGCCGGCCTTGAGGCCGGAGCGGATCTCGATGTGGGAGGTGTCGCCGATGCCGGTCTCGACCGGGACCTGTTTCACGGTGTCGCCGGTGCGGACGAAGACGACGCGCTGGAGGGCGTCGCGGTCGGCGCGTTCGCGTTCGCGCTGCTGCTTCTCGTTGACCGCGGCGGCGGCGCCGTCGCCCTGGTTTTCGCGGGCCATGCGGTCGCGCTCCTCGGCGAGTTGCTCGATGGTCTTGGCGCCCTCGCGGGAGCGCACGGTGACGGACTGGATGGGGACGGCGACGACGTTCTCGACCGTCTGGGTCTCGATGTCGGCGTTGGCGCTCATGCCGGGGCGGAGATCGACGCCGGGATCGGAGATGCGGATCTTCACCTGGAAGTTGGTGACCTCCTCCTGGGAACTGGCGCCGGTGGTCTTGGCGGAGCTGGCGATCTCCTTGACCACGCCGGTGAATTTGCGGCCCGGGTGGGCGTCGATGCTGATGCGGGCGCGGTCGCCGACCTTGACGTTGACGACGTCGTTTTCGTTCACGTTTACGCGGACCTCCATGCGGGAGAGGTCGGCGACGCGCATGACCTCGGTGCCGGCGAACTGGCCGGTGGCGACGACGCGCTCGCCGCGTTCGCTGTTGAGGAGGCTGACGGTGCCGTCGATCGGGGCGTAGAGGGTGGTCTTGCCGAGCTGGTCGCGGGATTGCTTGAGCTGGCCCTCGGCGCGGCGGATCTGGGCGAGGGCGCTGTCGTAGTCGGCCTGGGCGATGTCGACGTCGGTGCGGGCCTTGGTGGCATCGGAGTCGGGGATGAGTTTGCGGGCGGACAGGCTGGTGCTGCGTTCGAGGTCCTCGCGGGCCTTGTCGAGCCGGGCCTTGCTCTGCACGGCGGAGGCGCGGGCGGCGAGGAGGCTGGCCTCCTGCTGCTCGACCTGGGCCTGGTAGTTGTCGGGTTTGATGCGGACGAGGAGGTCGCCCTTTTTCACGGGGGCGCCCTCCTTGAGCGGGAGCTCGATGATCTCGCCCGAGACCTCGGGGGAGATCTTCACCTCGGTCTCGGGCTGGATCTTGCCGGTGGCGGAGACGATCTGGGTGATGGTTTTGACGACGGCCTTCTCGACGGTGACGACGACGGCCTTGTCGGCGTTACGACGCTTGGCGACGATCACGGCGCCCACGCCGGCGGCGACCAGGACGACGGCGAGGAGGTAGTATTTGAGACGCGACTTTTTGAGCGAGGGGCCGGCCGAAGACATGGGAGTGAAAGCCCATTGAGGTAGCACTTGCCGAGTAAGGGCGAACACGAATCGAGCCGCGGTCATCGACCAATCCCCTGCGATAAAGGCATCAGGCAATTGGCCGCAAAGAAAGCAGAGAACTCAAAGAGATGAGCTTGGGGTGGTAATGCTCTCTGCGCTCTCTGCGTTCTTTGTGGCTAAGTTTTCTTTGAAGTGCGTCAGACCCGGCCTGCGAGGAGGCGCTCGGTGGCCCAGACGGCGGCGGCGCCGCGGCTCTCGAAGCCGCCTTTCTCGAAGATGCGCTGGAGGTGCTTCTTCACCGTGCCCTCGGTCATGCCGAGGATGACGCCGATGGCGGCGTTGCTCTTGCCCTGCGCCACCCAGAGCAGCACCTCCGACTCGCGCGGCGTGACGCCGAGCGCGAGCAGGGGCTCGGCCGAAGCGAAGGAGAGCTCGACGCCGCCCTGCAACTCGCGGTGGCGCTTGAGGCGGGTGGCGACGGCGGCGAGCAGGTCCTCGCGGTTGACGGGCTTTATCAGGTAATCGTCGGCGCCGAGGGTCATGCCCTCGCGTAGCTCGTGGATGGCGCCGCGCGCGGTGAGAAACACGAAGGGGATGGCGCGCGTGGCGGCGTCGGCGCGGAGGGCGCGCAACACCTGGTGGCCGTCGAGCCGCGGCATGGTGACATCGCACAGGATGAGGGCGGGGGAGCGTTCGCGGGCGAGGCGCAGGCCCTCTTCGCCGTCGGCCGCCTCGACGGGCTCGAAGCCCTCGAATTGCAGGATGGTGGCGAGATTGGCGCGGACGCGCGACTCGTCCTCGATGATCAGGATGCGGCTCATGGCGATGGTGGCTGGAGAGGGGCGGACGCGGGCGGGGCGGGGAAGGGGGCCGAGCTGGAGGCGCGCGGCGGCGGCTCGGAGTAGACCGGCAGCGTGACGGTGAACACCGTGCCGATGTCGGGCGAGCTTTGCACGGAGACCTCGCCGCGGTGGAGCTCGACGCAGGTTTTGACGATGCTCAGGCCCAAGCCGGTGCCGGGGATGCCGTGGGTGTTGCGCCCGCGGCGGAAGCTTTGGAAGAGCGTCTTCAAGTCCTCCTCCGGGATGCCGATGCCGTGGTCGACGACGGCGAAGACGAGATCGTCGCCGGCGCGGCGCGCGCGCAGCTCCACGGGCGAGCCGGCGGCGGAGTATTTGACGGCGTTGCCGAGGAGGTTGACGAGGATGAGGCGGAGCAGCGTGGCGTCGATCCAGCCGGCCTCGTCGAGCTGGCGGCCCTCGAACTCGACCGGGCAGCGGCGCGAGGTGGCGCTGAGCACCTCGTCGACGACCTCGCGCATGAGGTCGCCGGGCGCCTGCCGCTCGGGGTGGAACTCCATGCGACCGGCGCCGGCCTTGCTGAAGGCGAGCACGCTCTGGATGAGCGAGGACATGCCGGCGACGGACTCCTCGATGGACTTGAGCTGCTCGGCGCGCTGCGCGGGGTCAAGGCGGTCGGAGTAGTTGCGCAGGATCTCGGCGGAGGAGAGGATGACGCTGAGCGGCGTGCGGAACTCGTGCGAGATGGTGGCGACGACGCGGCTCTTCAGTTCGCCGGATTCCTGCTCGCGGGCGAGGGCGCGTTCGGTCTCGGCCTGCGCGGCGCGGAGGCGGGTGTTTTCCGCGCGCAGCTCCTCGGTGAGCGCGGCGACGCGGGCGTCGAGGTTTTCGTTGAGCGCCTCGACCGCCTCGCGTCGGCGGGATTGCGCGCGGGCGAGGGCGAGCGTGAACGCGGCGAAGGGCAGGCCGAGCAGCGAGACGAGGAGCGGCGTGCGCCAGGCCTGCGCGGGGAAAAAATCGGGGCCGGGCGTGAAGCGGGCCATCCACGTGTAGCCTCCTAAGCCCATGCCTATGCCGATGGTGCGCTCGAAGTCGCCTTTCGCGGCGGGCGTGGAGTCCGGCATGCGTTCCACGGCGAGGAGCCTGCGATCGATGCCGGCGGCGCCGGCGTCCCAGGCCTCGTCGACGTCGACGAGTGCAAAGCCGAGGCCGCGGGCTTTGGCGCGGCGTTCGGCCTCCGTGGTAGGGAGCGGGCCGGGCCCATAGGCGACGCGCAAGACGAGGGACACGCGGCGCGGCGAATCGAGCAGCCACGCGACGGGCGCGGAGGTGGCGCCTTGGCCCTCGCGCAGCATCCGGTCCCAGGCGGAGCGAAGCTCGGGCAAGGCGAGGAGATCGGCGCCCTCTTCGACGCGAGGGGCGCCCTCGCGCAGGACGTGGCGGGCGAGCACGAGTTTCCCGTCGCGCAACTCGGCGCCGCCGTAGCCGAGCACGGCGCCGGGGCGCAGGCGCCATTCGCCGAGCGAGTGCTCGAGGTCGTCCGCGTCGAAGCCGGCTCCCTCGCGGGCGACGGCCCTCGCGGCGCGGTTCGCGATATCCTGCGCGGGCGAGGCGCCGGCGAGGAGGCGGGGCGATTGGCTCACGACCGTCAGCCGGAAGCGCTCGATGTCGCGAACGCGCTGGGTCCGCTGCAGTTGCCAGGCGGCGACGGCGGGAACCAGCACGAAGGCGGCGACGAGCCAGGGGTAGATTCGCGGCATGCTCGAGGGCTTCGGCATGCGGTGAATCCGTCGGAACGAGGACGCCGAGGCGACGCGAAAACCGCCGCATACCACTTTGGGCGAATACGCCCTTGGGGGAATCAACTTCCCGCCAGCCGCTTGCTAGAATCGGGGCCATGACCTCACCCGTCCACCCCCTGCTTCGCTCTCTCGGGCGGCGCCTCGTCGCGCCGGCCCTCGCGTTCGCCCTCCTCGGCTCGATGGCCCGCGCCGCCACGCAACCCTTCCAACTCACGATCACAGCGCCCGCCAACAACAGCACGCTCGCGGTCGGCGCCGCCGCCACCGTCTCGGCCGATGTCTCGGGCAACGTTAACCCGATCACGAAGGTCGAGTTCTACGACCTGATCACCGGCACGCTGCTCGCGACCGACAACTCCGCGCCCTACGCCATCTCGTGGACGCCCTCGGCCACCGGCACGGCCTTCCTGCGTGCGACCGGCTACGACACGGCCGGGCAGAAGGCCAACTCCACCATCGCTACGGTGAAGCTCGTGGCCGGCGCCCCCACGCCTCCTCCGGTCAGCCAGCCGCCGAGCCAGCCGCCGCCCACCTCAACCAACCCGCCGCCCTCGACCGCCACGCCGACCGCCGCGCTGTCCGTCTCCACCGCGACGGTGCCGCCGGCGGTGGATGGGGTGGCGTATTCGCAGACGCTGGTCGCGACCGGCGGCACGCCGCCCTACTCGTGGAAAGTCGCCTCCGGCGCCTTCCCGAACGGCCTCGCGCTCTCCACGGCGGGCGTGATCGCCGGCACGCCGGCCGCCACCGGCTCGTGGATGTATTCGTATCCGTTCTCCGCCTACGTCGTCGTGACCGACTCGGCCGGCGCCACGACGGGCAAGACCTATGCGCTGCCGATCTCGGCCTCGACGTCCTCCGGCGGCGGCACGACCACGCCGCCTCCGACCACCCAGCCGCCCGCGCCCACGACCTACGTCGTCG
>CBIHRE010000105.1:0-12156 GCA_966212385.1 uncultured Akkermansia sp.
AGAACTGATCGACGCCGCCGCGCGCGACATTCGCATCGACCGCGGCCTCCAGATGTTTTGCGTGAACTTGAGCGGACTGGGCTACGACCTGCATCCGGCTCGTGGCAAAAGCCGACGGGACGCGCAAACGCTCGCGACTTGGCTGCTCGGCGCGGAACCGGACGCGCCCGCTCCGCCGCCGGACAAGCGCCCGCTCCGGCCCGAAGAAGAAAGCGTCCTCCCACTCGCCGGTCCGGCCGCGACACTCGCGGAAGCCTCCGCGCTCGGGCCGGCCATGCTGGCCGAAGCGGGGCGACGCCTGCGCGGCCTGCTTGGGGAGATAGCGGCCCGTCCTCCCCTCGCCCACGGCGGCCGCATCCAGCCGATGCTCCCCTGAGCTCCCGATGTTTCCCGTCTATCGCCACCGCTACCTGCCCGCGATGACTCGCGCCCGCATTGCCGCCCTGCCGGACAAAGTCTGGGCGCCCGTGCTCCTCGCCACCGGCGCCATCGAACAACACGGCCCGCACCTGCCCGTCGCCGTCGACTCGCTCCTCGGCCAGATGTGGATCGGCGAACTGATCAGCCGTCTCACGCCCGAGGCGTCCTGCTACGTCGCACCCCCGATAACCATCGGCAAAAGCAATGAACACGCCGGCTTCCCCGGCACCTTGACGATCTCGAAGGACACCTTGCGCGAACAGATTCTCCTCGTCGCACGCCAGGTCTCCGCGTGGGGCTTTCGTTCGCTGCTGATCCTCAACACCCATGGCGGCAACTCGGCCGTGATCCACACCACGCTGCGCGAGGTGCGCGCCAAGCTTGGTCTGCGTTGCGCGTTCCTCGGCGGCGACTACCGCCCAGATTTATCCGAGCAGGAGACGACCTACGGCTTCCACGCCGGCGAATACGAGACCTCGCTCCTCCTCGCCGCCGCGCCGCATCTCGTCGCCATGGAGGTCGCCACCCGCCATTACCCCGCACGCCTCGACGACCCCGGCGAACTCCGCCCCGAATGCGCACCCGCCACGTTCGCATGGGCGTCCCAGGACATCTCGCCGACCGGCGTGATGGGCGACGCCACCGCCGCCACCGCGGCCAAGGGCGCCCGCTGGCGAGATGGCTTGGCGGCGGCCCAATCCGCCTGGCTCGCGCGCTGGTGCGCGGAAATGCGCGCCGAGGCGGAGAAAAGCTGAAGTCGGATCAACGTTTTTCGCCCACCCAATCCGCGCTCGGGTCGACGAGCATCCAGCCCCGCGCTTTCGCCTCCGCACGCAGCTTGGACGCGTCGGCACCGGCCGCGGACGGAACGACAAAGGCCGCGGACGGGAGCGCGTTGGCCAACGTCGTGTATTCCAGCATCGCCACGTCGCTCGCATCGGCCCCGATCGCCAGCACCGGACGGCGCCCGCCCAAAGCCCGGTCGATCACCACCGGCTTGGCGACACGCGACACGCCCGAGCGCGGCACGATGAGCGGACGGCCGTCGCGCACCACATAGTCGGCCTCCGGATAAGCGCCGATCACCTGTTGCCCGGCCAAGCCCAGCTTCTCGCGTGCCGGCCCGCGAAGCGCCGCCCCGTCGCCGTCCGCCACCAGATACACCCGAAAGTCATGCTCATGCAGATACGCGACGAGCTGGCGCAACGGCTTGGGATCGCCGGCGCTCGCCAGGAGTCCTGCGGAAAGCACCGCCGCGCGATCCTCGGCCGGGATGTAGCCGAGCTCCCCCCGCACCTGGCTCTTCTCCACGAAGTCGACCAGCGCCTGCTTGACCGCCGTCTTGTCCGTCCAAGCCGGCATCAAATCCGGCTTCGCCGACACCAGCTTCGTCCCGGACTTGACCGAGCGCGAGGGCACGGGCGCGCCGGGCGTGCGGCAACCCGAGAACGATAAAACCGAGGAGGCGGCGAGAACGACGGCGAGGCGGTGGGCGAAGCGCATAAACCACGACCATCACGCAGGCCTCCGCCCTAGGAAAGCCGCAAAAACAGACTCGTCACCCCGGCCCTTCGGCAGCGCACCGGCCGGCGCCACCCAATCGCAACCAACATGTAACCTATGCCACGCCCGCCCCTCCAAAAGGCCGAAAATCACCCACGAATCACCCCTTCGTAACACGAGGGCCATCGTTTCGTAACATTCGCGTGCGACTTTGTGACAGTCGCCGGCGCCCAGCGCGCTTCGGAGACGCCAAGTTTACTCTCCTAGCAAAAGCACCCAACACCATGACCACCCGATCCACCGTCTCCCGCCTCGCCCTCGGCGCGGCCCTCGTCGCCGGCGCGAGCTCCCTCGCCCAAGCCCAGGACAGCGGCCCGCTCATCGACGCCCTCGTCCGCAAAGGCATCCTCAACGACCAGGAAGCCGAGGAAATCCGCGCCGATCTCCAGCGCGATTTCGCGGGCAGCTCCGCCGGCAAAACCGAGCTCTCCGGCGCCATCTCCCGCTTCAAGATCAGCGGCGACATCCGCCTCCGCCAGCAGTTCGAGTCGCAGACCCCCGCCGCCACCCCCTCCATTTCCAACGAGCGCAGCCGCACCCGCCTCCGCTTCCGCCTCAACGGCGACTTCGAGCTTCAAAAAGGCTGGAGCAGCGGCTTCGCCTTCGAGACCGCTCCCGCGTCCGACTCCGGCAACCAGACCTTCGAAAACGGCAGCGACGACTACAGCCTCTACCTCGCCCGCGCCTACGTCGGCTACACCAACGGCGATTTCACCTTCGTCGGCGGCAAACAGAAAAACGTTTTCTACACCACCGACCTCGTCTGGGACTTCGACATCAACCCCCAGGGCCTCACCGAGCAGTATAAGTGGACCCTCGGCCCCAAGACCACCGTGACCTTCCGCGCCGGCCAGCTCCTGATGGACGACAACAACGAGTTCTCCGGCCCCACCACCAGCGCGACCGACGCCTGGATGTTCTACCAACAGGCGGAGATCTCCCAAAAGTTCGGCTCCTCCATCGAGGCGAAGATCGCCCCCGGATTTTTCCTCTACAACGCCTCCACCCTCGCCGGCCTCACCAACGAGTCCGCCTTCAACGGCACCACCGAAAACCTCAAAGTCATCGTCCTTCCCGGCGAGCTCTCCTTCGCCAACCTCGGCGGCTCCGGCTACGCCCTCCGCGGCTACTGGGACCTCGCCTACAACACCACCGCCGAAGACCGCGTTCGCGAGGCCTACGCCCAGCCCGCCTCCGTCGACGAAGACCCGCTCGCCTGGCTCGTCGGCCTGAGCTACGGCTACGGCGCCGGCAAGACCGCCGGCGACTGGAAGGTCTCCATCGACTACCGCGAGATCGGCCTCGGCTCGATCGATCCCAACATCAACGACTCCGACTTCGCCTTCAGCAAACTGAACCAGAAGGGCATCAAGGCCTCGGTCTCCTACAACCTCACCGACTTCGCCTCGATCAACGCCACCTACTTCGATACCGAAGAGAAGGACGCGCTCCCCGGTGCCGGCCCCGCGGTCGCCAACCTCGACCACTCCGAGACCCTTCAGCTCGACCTCAACGTGAAGTTTTAAGGTCCGTTCTAAGGTCCGCCCTCTCCTACGTCACAAAAACGTCACACAAGCCCCCTCTGGCCTCGTGTATCTTAAAAGCAGTCCTCTCATGAAAAAACTCCTCCTCGTCACCGCCGCCCTCCTCGCGAGCGCCCTCTCCGCCTCCGCGCAGAAGCTCGTGATCAAGGGCTCCGACACCCTCGGCGCAAAGCTCGTGCCCATGCTCGCCGAAGAGTATAAGGCCAAGCACCCCGGCGTCTCCTTCGAGATCGCCGCCGAGGGCTCCACCACCGGCATCGCCGCCATCACCGACGGCACCGCCCAGATCGGCATGTCCTCCCGCCGCGCCAAGACCACCGAGATGTCCGCCGCCCAGGCCAAGGGCGTCAACATGAAGCCCACCATCGTCGCCTACGACGGCATCGCGGTGGTCGTTAACCAGAACAACTCCGTCAAGGAGCTCACCAAGGCCCAGGTGGAAAAGATCTTCACCGGCGAGGTCACCGACTGGTCCGAGATCGGCGGCGCCCCCGGCAAGATTTCCATCTACACCCGCAACACCTCCTCCGGCACCTATTCGGACTTCAAGGAGCTCGCGATGAAGAAGAAAGACTACGCCGGCTCCTCCCAAAAGCTCGCCGGCAGCGAACAGATCGTCGCCGAGGTCGCCAAGAACGCCAACGGCATCGGCTACGTCGGCCTCGCCTACATCCACGAGCCCGGCATCCATGTCGTCTCGATCGAAGGCCACACGCCCACGAAGGCCGAGGTCCTCGAGAAAAAGTATCCCTACGCGCGCCCGACCTTCTACTACACCAACGGCGAGCCCAGCGGCGAAGCCGCCAAGTTCGTCGAGTTCACCCTCGGCGAGGAAGGCCAGAAGATCGTCGAGAAAGTCGGCTTCATCCCCGTCAAGTAAGGTCCCGTCGCCTCCGGGTGGACGGGCGGATCCCTCCGCCCATCCACCCGCGTTTCACCTCCCCAACTCGCGCCATAGCAAGGTCACGGAGGCCCGCTTGACGCCCGTCAGGCGGGCCTCTCCCTTTCCACCCGATTTCGCAAATCCTTCGTCCCAGCCACACATGCCGCCCGCGCCCAACGCTTCCTCGCCCGCCGAGCCCGCCGCCCGGCCTTTCGCGATCCAGAAGGAACGCACGCGCCTGCTCGGGCTCACGCTCGACGAATGCATCCAAGGCTTCTTCGGCGGCAACGCCTTCGTCGCCGTCATCGTCCTCGCCCTCATCACCGTTTTCCTCTTCCGCGAAGGCTCCGCCTTCTTCGGCCAGAACCGCGACAACCTCACCATCTATCGCCAGGCCGGCCTCGAATACGTCGACATCATCCGCCAGCAGGAGAAAGACCACGCCGCCCTCTCCCGCTACCTCTCGGCCATCCGCCTCGCCGCGCTCCGCCATTACCTCGACAACGAAAAACTGCCCAACGCCGAGGCGCAGAAGCGGCTCGCCGCCTTCGACGACTTCGCCACCCGCTACGGCGACTCGGTCGAAAACCTCCGCGGCCTCGCCTCCGAGCTCGGAGACGTCGCCGTCGCCATCAAAACCAAGCACCAGATCAACCACGACACCGAGGAAAAGCGCCGCCAGCTCCTCGCCGCCGGCAAGCCCGACGAAGCCGCCAAAGTCCAGGTCCAACCCATCGATTTCGACACCGAACTCGCCCCGCTCAAAGGCACCCTCCCCGCCTACGAGGAAACCGCGTCCACGCTCGCCAAAACCCTTGGCGAGATCGCCTCGCATCCGCCCGCGCTTCCCACCCCGGAGCTCCAAGGCCGCCTCGATCGCTTCGCATCCCTCAACCGCGCCTACCTCGACACCTTTCCCGCCACGCTTGCGCGGCTGAAAAGTTGGGACCACCGCGCGCCCGTCCCGCTCTGGGAAGCCTTTACCGCCTTCGTCTTCGGCCGCGAATGGCTGACCGCGAGTTTCTGGCAGGACTGGTATGGCGTCGTGCCGCTCCTCACCGGTTCGCTCCTCGTCTCCTTCATCGCCCTTTGCCTCGCCATTCCCCTCGGCGTGGGCGCCGCGATCTACATCAACCAGCTCGCCTCGCCCGCCGAACAACGCGCGATCAAGCCGACCATCGAGTTCATCTCCGCGATTCCGTCCGTCGTGCTCGGCTTCTTCGGCATCGCCGTCCTCGGCGAATTTCTCCGCGCCGCCTCCGGCTGGTCCTGGCTTTCCTGGTTCCCCGGCTTCCCCTTCGCCGAACGCCTCAACGCCCTCACCGCCGGCTGCCTCCTCGGCCTGATCGCCGTGCCCACGATTTTCACGCTCGCCGAGGACGCCATCAACAACGTCCCGCGCTCCTTCAAGGAGGCCTCCTTCGCCCTCGGCGCCACCCGCCTCCAGACGATCGTCCGCGTGATCGTGCCCGCCGCGCTCTCCGGCATCGTCTCCGCCGTGCTCCTCGGCCTCGGCCGCGTCATCGGCGAGACGATGGTCGTGCTCCTCTGCGCCGGCAACCGCATCGCCATCCCCGATTTTTCCGCCGGCCTTTCCGTCGTCACCCAGCCCGTGCACACCATGACCGGCATCATCGCCCAGGAAATGGGCGAGGTCGCCCGGGGGAGCATCCACTACCGCGCCCTCTTCGTCGTCGGCCTGCTCCTGTTCTTCATCGCCCTCCTGATCAACTTCTGCGCCCAGAAGATCGTTCGGAAATACAAGGTCTCCATCGGCTGAGCCGCGCCTGCCATGTCCTCCTCCGCCTCCAGTTCCGCGTCCGCCTCGCCCTCCGGCTCCGATCTTCCGGCTCCCGGCGCCCCGCTCCCCGCTCCCGGCACCAACCCCTTCGCCCCGCGTCCCGGCGGCGCCCGCCGCGCCGAAAACGCCGTCCGCTGGGTTTTCCGCCTCGCCACCTACCTCGTCCTGGCCTGCGGCCTCTACATCTTCGCCGACATCGCCATCAAGGGCGCCCCGACCGTCGCGCGCGGCTTCCGGTCCACCGGCCATTTTCCCTACTTCACCAACACCTTTCTTTTCCAGGCGCCCGAGAGCCTCCACGTCTTCGAATACGAGCGCCAAAAACGCGAGATGGGCGACGCCGCCTTCCGCGCCTTCCGCGAGGCCGAGACCGCCAAAGCCGCCGCCGCCGGACTGCCCGCCCCGCAGATCAAGGCCACCAGCTACGTCTACGCCTCGGGCGGCATCGGCCCCTGCATCGTCGGCACCGTGCTGCTCGTCGTCGGCTCGATGAGCATCGCCCTCTTCCTTGGCGTCGCCTCCGCCATCTACCTCAGCGAATACGCCCGCGACAACGCCTTCGTGCGCTTTGTCCGCCTCGCCATCCTCAACCTCGCCGGGGTGCCCTCCATCGTCTTCGGCCTCTTCGGCTTCGCCCTCTTCGTGCTCACCTTCAAGTGGGGCGTCTCGCTCCTCGCCGGCTGGTTCACCCTCGCCTTCATGGTGCTGCCCGTCGTCATCACCGCTTCGGAAGAGGCGCTCAAGGCCGTGCCCAAGGGCTTCCGCGAAGCCTCCCTCGCCCTCGGCGCGACCAAGTGGCAGACCATCCGCAAAAACGTCCTGCCCTACGCGCTGCCCGGCATCCTCACCTCGTCGATCCTCGGCATCGCCCGCGTCGCCGGCGAGACCGCGCCCATCATGTTCACCGCCGCCTACGTCGTGCGCGACAAGCTCCCTTGGGACGTCGAGAAGGCCTCCGACTTCTTTTTCCAAGGCGTGATGGCCCTGCCCTACCACATCTACGTCGTCTCCTCGAAAATCCCCCAAAACGACTACACCCAACGCGTGCAATACGGCACCGCCTTCGTCTTCCTCGGCATCGTCGCCCTGATCGCGGCGAGCTCGATCGCCCTTCGCAACAAGCTCCGCGACCGCTACCGCTGGTAACCCGCCCCGTCCGAAGCTCCCCCGCGCATGCCCGCCGCCGTCGACGCCACCCGCTCCGCCTCACCCGCCCGCCCCTCTTCCTCCGCGTTTATGGAATCCGCCTCCTCCGCCGCCGCGCCCGCCTCCCGACCGCTCGCCGCCCCGCCCCGGCCCGCCGGCGCGCCCGCCGCCGAGCCGGCTAGGACCCTGATCGAGATCCAGGACCTCGATTTCTACTACGGCGCCAAGCAGGCCCTCTTCGACATCAACCTACGCATCCCCGACAAGCGCGTCACCGCTTTCATCGGCCCCTCCGGCTGCGGCAAATCCACCCTCCTCCGCTGCCTCAACCGGATGAACGACCTCATCGACGGCACCGCGGTCAAACGCGGCTCGATCAAGATCCGCGACATCGACATCTACGGCCCCTCCGTCGACCCCATCGAGCTCCGCAAGCGCGTCGGCATGGTTTTCCAGAAGTCGAACCCCTTCCCGAAATCCATCTACGAAAACATCACCTACGGCCTCCGCATCCAAGGCGTGAAGAGCAAGACCCGCCTCGACGAGGTCGTGGAAAAATCCCTCCGCGGCGCCGCCCTCTGGGACGAGGTGAAGGACCGCCTCCACGAGTCCGGCCTCGGCCTCTCCGGCGGCCAGCAGCAGCGCCTCTGCATCGCCCGCACCATCGCGGTCGAGCCCGAGGTCATCCTCATGGACGAGCCCTGCTCAGCGCTCGATCCCATCGCCACCGCCAAGGTCGAGGAGCTCATCCACGAGCTGAAAAAGCAGTTCACCATCATCATCGTGACCCACTCCATGCAGCAGGCCGCCCGCTGCTCCGACCAGACCGCCTTTTTCTACATGGGCAAACTCGTCGAGTTCGACGCCACGCATAACATCTTCATGAACCCGAAGAACCCCCAGACCGAAGCCTACGTCTCCGGCCGCTTCGGCTAACCGCGCTGCGCGCCGCGCCGTGATTTGTCCTTGGTGATTGGTCGTTGGTGGAGCCCGCACGCCGCCGCCGTCACCCTGCCCCAAGGCAAATCACCAGTCACCAATCACCAATCACATTCCTGAATGAAACGCTTCTTTGACGCCGAACTCGAAACCTTCCGCTCCGACCTCCTGCGCATGGGCGAGATCGCCATCCGCCAGGTGCGCGACGCCCTCCAAGCCCTCGTCACCGGCGACAGCACGCTCGCCGAGCGCGTCATCGCCGCCGACGACGAGCTCGACGACCTCGAGAAGCGCATCGACACCGAGGCCATCCGCTACATGAACCTGCGCGCCCCGATCGCGACCGAGCTGCGCCTCGTCATCGTCGGCATGAAGGCCTCCCACGACCTCGAGCGCGTCGGCGACGAGGCCACCAGCATCGCCAAGCGCGCGATCAAGCTCGCCGCCGAACCGCCCCTGAAGCCCTACGTCGACATCCCCCGCATGGCCAACACCGCCATCGAGATGCTCGGCGCCGCCCTCGACTGCTTCATCCACGCCGACAAGGAAAAAGCCATCGCCGTCGTGAAGCGCGACAAGGAGGTCGACGCGATCAACAAGCAGCTCTACCGCGAGCTCAGCAGCTACATGATCGAGCAACCCGGCACCATCACCCGCGCCCTCGAGCTCATGTTCATCAGCAAGAGCCTCGAACGCATCGCCGACCACGCGACGAACATCGCCGAGGAGATGGTCTTCCTCAGCGACGCGCTGGACATCCGCCACGACGAAGAGCTGAAGAAATTCGGCAAGGCCGAGTAAGGCTCGCCAGATAGGTCGAGACCGCCGGGACCGCCGCGTTGGAACGCCGCGCCGCACGTTTCGCCTCCGCCGACCTTTACCTTTCGCGCCCGTCTCCCAGCGTCGCCGCATGGCTTTCGCCTCGGCCTCGCATTCCAATGACGAGCTTCGTTCCGCTCGCCCGAGTCGACGCAGTCTCTATTGGTTCCTCGCCATCGTCGCCGCCGTCTTCGGCGGCGTCTTCGCGATCCTTCTCTTTTCGGACGCTCCTCCGCCCGACCTGTCCGACCTCGCGTTCGAGCCCGTTAAGGTCGCAGACAAGGACAACCTCTATCTGCAAGTCATCGCCTGTGGAAAAGAGCTCTCCGCCGCGCGCGTTTTCACCGCCGGGGAACTCACCTCTCTCGTCCCGCGTCCCACACCCTCCGCCGCCATCGATCCGACCCGCCCTCATGAGCAGCCAAAAGAAGGCGACGGATGGACCCCTGAAATACTCGCGGCCCGAAAAGCCGACGTCGACGCGATCGTTCAAGCGGCCCACAAGCTCCGGCGCCACACCTTGGCTCAAGGGAGCATCCCCAAAAATTACCGCGACCATCGCGACATAGGGTCGCTCCAAACTTTCGGCTCCCGGGTCCAACTAGCCACCTGGGCGCTGTATCGCGGAGGCGATCAAAGCGCCGCGGTCCAACTCGCGTTGGACGGGCTGCGCATCGGAAAAGCGATACGGGACTCTCGGGGGGCGATGCTAGATCACATGATCGGCATCAAGCTCATCACCGCCTTCCAAAAAACCATCCAGAGGATGGCATCGCAACCCGATGCGACCCCCGACACCCTCTCCCGGCTCCTCTCCGGTATTCACGACATCGAAATGATGTCTGACGGATTCGAGCACACGATTCGGAACGATTTCCGCTTGGCCACAGACTACCTCGCCAAACTCGACGCAGAGGAGGCGGAAAAGGACGTCATCGACCAAGGGGTTTTCAAAGCCCTCATCCGAACGCGCGTGCTTTTTCCGCTGATCTACAAACCCAACGCGACAATCGATCTCTACGCCGATCTCGTCCGGAAGCAGATCCGAGTATCGCGCCTATCGCCAAAAGATTGGCCGGCAAAAACGCCTGCGCTCAATCCGGCCTCTCTCCGCCGTCCGTGGAATGCATACGGTCAGGCGCTTATCGCTACCAACGAACCACAGGAATACCATACCCCCATCCACCAGATGCGCTGGTCGGTCCATATTCGCCAGAAAGCGCTCCAAACCTACCTTGCGCTCCGATTGCGCCACTTGGAAACCGGCCGTTTGCCCGAAACACTGGACGAGCTCGTGCCGCGTTATCTACCCGCCGTTCCCATCGACGACATCGACGACGCGCCATTGCGCTACTCGCCGCTCTACCGCGCAGTCTGGTCGCGCGGCTTCAAAAATCCCGCCGGCTTGGTCATCTCCTCCGCCCATCAGAAAGTCGACGAGTCCGAGGTGTTCTACCGTCTGGATTTCGCCGCACCTCCCGCCCCGCCCGCATTGCCCGAAACCACCGAAGCCGACACGAAAAAGGCCCCGCCGGAAGCGGGGCCTTAAAATCTAATCCGGGGTGCCTTGTTCGCGGACTCGCGCCTCAGCGGCTCGAGTAGAAGGCGTTGATCTTGTCCGCCACGTCGCGGAAGCCGATGTCTTCGCTGTAAATCAGCTTATACTCGGTGATCGCGTCTTCTTGGCGGCCCATGCCCTCATAACACTCGGCGAGCTGGTAGATGACGTCCTTCTTGAGATCGTCCATCGTGGGCAGCTCATTCTTCGCCGTCTGGAACTGCTGCACCGCGAGGTCGAACATCTTGCGGGCCTTGAGCGCGCGCCCCATGCCGCCGAGCGCTGCGATGCGCACTTTCGGAGCCTTCTGCGCCTGCTGGTAGTTGCCGATCGCGGCCTGGTAGTCGCCCGCGTCGTAGAGCAGGTTGGCGAGGGTGAAACGCGCGGCGTAATCGTTGGGATAGCGCTCCACGTAGGCCTTGGCGTCGTCGAGTTTTACCTTGGTCAGCTCCGCTTGGGCGGCGGCGAGGGCTTTCTTCGCGGCCTCGTCGTTCGGCGCGGCGGCGGCGGCGGCGGCCGCGGCTTTCACCTTTCCGTCCAACACGGCGACGACGAGATCGCTTTGGAGCTTCTCGAGGGTGGCGTCGCCCTGCGCGGTCGGCAGCTGGCGCGCGATCTTCACATATTCCAGGGCCGCGGCCGGATTCTCCAGGCGACGATAGCCTTCGATGACGGCGCGGTAGTGGTTGAGATTTTCGGGCTGCAGCGCGAGGCGGTCCTTGGCCTCGGCGATGAGGCGCTCGGTCATCTCGGTGGAGGTGACGACCTTGTTCGCCTGCTCCAACGAGGTGGCGAGGCTCTCGTCCTTGAGCTTGGCGCGGAAGGAGCTTTGCGACTCCCAGTTGCCCTTGTCCATCGTCTGGGCCACGGAGGCCTTGCGCATGAGCGCGAGGGCGTCGCCGTCCTGTGGGCGGATCTTGAGCAACTCGTCGGCCACGCGGACCGCGTCCTTGTGCATCTTCGCCGCGATGTAGGCCTCGGCGAGGCGCACGAGCGTGTCGTGGTCCTTAGGCTGAAGATCGCGGATGCACTCCCAGGCGAAAGCGGCGGTCTCCATCAAACCCAGCGCGGTGGACGACTCGGCCAGGCTCTTCAACGCGGGCACGTTGGTCGGATCGGCCTGGAGCATCTTCTCCGCGTTCTCGAAAGACTTGGCGGGATCCTTCTTACCCGCGAACATGAAGCCGGCCATCGTCACGGAGCCGAGCGCCTTGGAGATCAGCTTGTTCTTGCTGTCGTGGCGCTTCATCAGCGCGGCGCGCTGGAGGCGGCGAACAGGCAGGCAACCGGGCGCGTGCTTGAGAACCTGTCCGGTGACTTCGATCACATAGTCGAAGTTGCCGCGCTGCAGCGCCACTTGAGCGGTCTCGACCTGTTTTTGCAAACGAACGTCGAGGGAGGTAAGGGGAACTTCCTGCATAGGGGGAAGCAGGAAAAAGAGCCCGCGCCCCCCCTGCCGCTCCACGCCAGAGAGGCGGCGGCA
>CBIHRE010000106.1:0-12067 GCA_966212385.1 uncultured Akkermansia sp.
CTCGGTCCAGCCGAGGGCGAGGCAGCGACACGGGATGAAACCCAGTTTGCCGGGGTCGTAGGATCCATGGGCCGCGAGGGCTCGGACCGCGGGCACAAAGGCTTCGAGGATGCGACCGAGCGTGGCGGGAGCGCCGAGTTCGACGGCGACCTTGGCGCGATGGCCGAAGATGGAATGGTAGTCGCGCTTGATGGTGGCGAGGGCGGCCTGGATCTCGGCGGGGAACGCGGACTTGAGGTCGTCGAAGCGGTCGCCGGCGAGGATGGCGTCGTAGTGGTTCGCGAAGACCTCGGCGGCGGCTTCGACCATGCGGCCGATGGCACGGGCGCGGAGCGAGGGGAGCGGGCGATCGCTGGGCTTGCCGATGATCTGGTTGAAAATGGCGCGGACGGTCGCTTCAGGCAAAATGCCCATCTCCACGGCATCTTCGAAATCGCCGACGCGGTAGCAGATGTCGTCGGCGGCCTCGGACAGAAAGGAGAGCGGATGGCGCGCGACGCTTCCGTCGGGTTTGCGCAGACCGAGCACGGAGACGAGATCGTCGAAGATGGGCGCTTCGGTGGAGAACGCGTTATGCTTGTGCTTTTGCGCGGCGCGCGGGTCGGCGGAGATCCAGGGATACTTGATGAGGGCGCCGAGCGAGGCGTAGGTGAAATGAAAATACGGCTGCTCGGGTTGCTCGGGGGCGGCGACCATGCGCAGGCTCTGGGCGTTGCCTTCGAACTGAAGCCAGTCGGTGAGAATGCCGACCGGGATGCCTTTCAAAAGATCGCCGGAGTGGCGTTGCGCCCAGTCGCGGATGGCGAATTCACCCGCGTGGCCGAAGGGCGGATTGCCGAGGTCGTGGGCGAGACAGGCGGCCTGGACGATGCAGCTCAGGTCCTCGGCGCCGCGGCCGGCGGGCATTTCGCCGCGTTCGACCAGGAGGCGGCCGACGGCGTAGGCCAGGGAACGCCCCACGCTGGCGACCTCGAGCGTGTGGGTGAGGCGGTTGTGGACGTGCTCCAGCGTGGCGAAGGGATGGACTTGCGTCTTTCCGGCGAGGCGGCGGAAGGGCGCGGAGAATATGACGCGATCGCAGTCCTTCTCGAACTCGGTGCGGGGCATGCCGGCCCCGATGCGCGCGGGGGCCGGGCTTTGACCGTAGCGTTGGTCGGAGAGGAGTTTTTGCCAGTCGAGGCGGAAGCTCATGCGATGCCCCGGGACTTCACGGAGCGCGGGGCGGAGGGGCAACGCTCGTTTTGGTCGGAGCGCTTCGGGTAGGGCGAACTGAACCGGAGGGCACATGGTTCACGGGCACCGAACCCACGGGCGGGACGCCCGTGCCACGGCGAGGCGTGGTGCCTGGTGCCACGCTGTCGAACCCACGGGCGGGACGCCCGTGCCACGTGCGAGCCGGCGAGGGAAGCTCAGTCGCGGCGCTCGACCTTGGTGACGAATTGGACGGCGACCCCTTCCATCGCGAGGGCGATGTCGTTGTGACGCATGCCGGAAAGCGGGTTGTGCCAGAGCGTCTGGCCGGTGGCGGCGTCGAGGCAGAAGAGGTGGCCGCATCCGCCGGCGTAGACGCGACCGTCTTTGACGAGGACGGAGGTGTCCTCGTTGCGGGTGGATGAGAAGAAACCGGCGCCGGTGTCGAGTTTGACCTGCCAGAGCACGCGACCGGAGGCGGGGTCGATGGCGGCCACGGAGCCGTTGGAGCCGATGATCAAGGGGTTCATTTTGGCTTCACGGAGTGATGGCGTGGAGCTCGGAAAGCGAGCGATTTACGGGATCGTTTTCGCTGCGCGTGCGTATCGAGGGATGGAACGAGACGGCCTTGATGATAACGGCGCATAAAAGGGTGGGCATGCTGGTTGATTAAGCCCCGGGCGACGGGACGCGCCGTCCACCGGCACTCCGCGCAAGCAGGGCACTCGGCGCAAATACAGGCAATGGATGCCGGAGGTCTCTCCGATGCTCGGCCGCCGGATTTGTCATTAGGGTCTGCGCATGCGAAAATTTCTCCGCCTGAACGGTCTCTCGGTCGTGCTCATCGGACTCTTTTTGCTGACCTACCTCGGCGGCCAGGTCCTCACCGGCTGGCATGCGCACAACGAGGACCGCGTCGAGCACCACGAAACGCCCCTCGATCTCGGTCCTTATCTCAAAAGCGCGCACTTCCTCGAAGCCACGGGCGAAAACTGGGAAAGCGAGTTCCTGCAGATGTTCGTCTACGTCTACATGACCGCCTACCTCTGCCAGCGTGGCTCCGCGGAATCGAACGACCCCGACGAGCCGCGGGAGGAAATTCACGTCGCGCCGGACTCGCCCTGGCCGGTGCGCAAAGGCGGACTCTGGCTGAAGCTCTACTCGCACTCGCTCTCCCTGAGCCTGGCTTTGCTTTTCTTGATCAGCTTCTGGCTGCACGCCTGCGGGAGCGTGCGCCTCGAGAACGAGGAGCGTGCGCGACTAGGACAGGCGCCGCTCTCGCTGACGGAGCACCTGGCCGGGGCGAAATTCTGGTTCGAGTCCTTCCAAAACTGGCAAAGCGAGTTCCTCGCCATCGCCAGCATGGTCATCCTCACCGTCTTCCTCCGCGAAAAGAATTCACCCGAGTCCAAGCTTGTCGCCGCGCCCCACCACGAGACGGGCTGAGCCCGGGTGAGCGGTGCACCTGTGTTTCCACGGCAAAAAGCCCGCGCCGAAGGGAGGCGCGGGCCTGAAAACGAATCGAGCGAACGGAACCGCCTCCGTCATACGAACGCTTCCTGCGACGCAGCGCGGCGCCGCCGAGCAGGATCGCCCCGGCGAGCGCGGCGGACGAGGCGGGCTCGGGCACCGCGGCGACGGAGACGGCCCGGATCATGGCGTCCTTGGCAAAACTGGCGCCATACGTGGCGAAGGTCGCGACGTTGGGGGCCTGGGCCGGGTTGAAGGGGGCGCTTCCTCCGAAAGCAGCCCAGCTGCGTGTGCCACCGGCCGTGTCGCGAGCGACGGCGATCTTGCTTTCGGAAAACTCCTCGTAACCCACGTAAAACACTTCCCCGGGGTTGAAGGTGATGCCGCTTACGAAGCTATAGGTCACGGGCGCGCTGCTCAGCACGTCGGGCAAAAAACCGGGCTGGCTGTGGATCCAGACGGCGTCGTTGAACACGCCGTCGTTGTTCGGATCGGAATACACAAGCAGATTGGCCAGCTACTCAGAACACGCGACTGAAGAAGTCGCACGGCCAGACTGTCGTTTCGCGGGGTCTCATTTTGCGGCGAAAGTAAGAATCTCGTTTGTGGCTGCTTCCGAGAGGTGGGGAATACTGTCTTTATCCAGCGCCAGCCGCACACGATCATAGGCTTTTCCATGCGCCGTGTGGATGCTGTCGGGACCGTGCAGCACAAATAGCAACTCGTCGGGGACGGTGCCGAATTCACGCAACCGCGCGACGACGCCGCGCCATTCGTCGGCATGACGGATAATGTCGGTGGGATCTTTTCGGTCGAGATGAAGCGCCTTGATCGCCTGTATCGGGCGCGCTCCCTCCGCCACGCGTTTCACGAAGGGGAAACTGACCGCGTAGATATCGTCCCCGACTTTTTCATTGGTGCGGTAGCGTTCGAGCACGTTGGCTTCGCGAAAGAGGGCCTCGATCCGGCGGCACATCACCTTCTCCTGATATTCGGGGACGTTCGCGAAGCGGCGCTCCACGTAGGCGCCAAACACCTCGTCGAGCGTCGCGGCCGGATCGCCGCTGAGGATAACGCGCGGCTCACTGTAAAAGAGAATGGACTCGCGCGGGCGCACCAAGGTCTTGAACAGCTCACGTTGACGCTGCCGGTCGCAATCGTTGAGTATCTGGCCGTCGGTTGGCACGTTCCTGAAGGCCTTGAGCGAATCCTCCCACGCGAACATCGCCGCCGAGTAGATATTCGCGTCCAGCTCGGGAAAGAAACGGCCTACGCGGCCGCGCCGACGAAGATCGGCCCGTTTATAATCGAGAAAGCCGATCGCCGGGCAGGACAGCACCACGCCGACGTTCACGAACTCGTCCGTCTCGGGGTAGGGAGCGAAACGCAAAACGGAATAATGACAGGCAAGGGGCTTAGTCATGGTTCCTCCAGTCTCGGTGTGATGCGTTGCTTGGGCTTTGGTTTAGTTGGCGAACAAACCATTCTACGCCGTCGAGCCCGGCTGTCCACGCCGAAGGCAATTCGCCCAAGAGGGGAGACGGCAGCAGACGAGACGCGACCGCCGTGAACTCCGACGCCAGTCCTGGCGGAAGCCATTCCGCCTCGGGCGGGGCCAAGGCTTTGAACAGGTGGGCGCCCCAGAAAATGGACGCGTCTTCCGAGTATCCCGCCTGGTCGTGGTCGATAACGTGCAACTGGCGCGTCTCGGCGCTCCAGAGCAGGTTGGGGTTTTTCTCGCCCCGGTCGTGGTTGCGAATCCACCAATCGAAGGCCAGCACGCGCCGACGAAGATCTTCCGGCACCGAATTGCCCAGCGAGACCTCGAACTCCAAGGCGCTTGAGATCTGTTGGGAGCCGAAGCCGACGCCCGGCTCGATTTTGCGGTCGTTAAATGCGTTCCATTCCTCGGCGAGCTCCGCTGAGACATGGATTTGGCGGTAGTTGGGAATGGGCAGGGCCAGCGCGCGCCCCAGCCGGGCGCAGATCCATTCCAAGGCCAGCGGCCAAGTTTGGCCTGGGGAGAACGGCTTGAAGATGTAGTGAGCGCCGTCGTTGCCCCGACACAGCAGCGGCTTCATCGCTCCGCGGTTGGTCAGCCGCTTCAACTCGATGGCTTCTATGCTTCCGAATTCCTGTTCAGGCGGAGGGATCATTGGGTGGATGCGCCGCCGCCAAGATGACGGCGGAGGGCGGAGCGAAGGATCTTGAGTTCGTCTCGCTCGATAATGAACAAGGTCGCTTGGGGCATCTTGCCGCGGATTTTATCTACGAGCGCCTTGGTCTCCGCCTCTTCCCACCACGGGTCCATTTTCAGACGGTTAGTCGGAGCGGCGGGAGTGAAGTAAAGGAGCGCGTCTTCTTCACGATGACGTTCCAGCACCGCCCAACCGTAGAAACCGGGATCATCGCATCCGCTGGGCGCATAGAAAAAGATGAGCGTGTCCCCCACCTTTAGTTCGGCGCCGCCTCGTTTGCTGCCATAGCCCCATCGCCATGGTTTTCCCTCCCAGATTTCATAACGGAAGGTCTCGGGAGGCCAGTCTTTGGCATTCAGTTGATATAGCCAGGTGCTCATGTTGGGGTTAATTGATAAGGCTACTACTTCACCAATTCCATCAGCTTCCCATAGCTATTCACCATTTCATACCGCACTTGGTCGGTTGTTATTTTGGCGAAAAATTTTCGGGCACATTCGATTTTGGACTCCTCGATTTTGCGCAGGTCCATCGAAGACATCGATCCCTTGGTCTCGGCGACGAAGTAGATGTGTTTCACTTTGCCCTGCTCGAAGGCGATGGCCCAGTCAGGATTGTAGGAGCCGACGGGTGTCGGGATGTGGAAGGCTTTCGGGAGCTTCGCGTAAACCACGACCTCGGTGCTAGCGTCGAGTTCTTCGACGAATTTGCGTTCTCCCGTTGAGTCGGTGAAAACATAATCGAGCACATGGCGCTTGGCTCTGAAGCCTCGGCTCAACTCCGCCTTTTCATGGGTGAAGATGTTGCTATCGTAAGTCTCGGCCAGAGGGTTGTAGGTGATGTGTTCGACTATGACGGTGGCCTTTTGCTCGTTTATGAGCGTGCTCGCTTTGAGCATAAAGTCCTCGGGGTTGGTCTTGTATTGATTGAAGACCGCTAGGTTGATGCCGCGCAAAATGGCCGCGATGGTTCGTCGGGTGAGTTGAGTCGCTTCGGTGAGCTTGCCGATGAGGTCGTATTTCACCGTCGAACGAGACGAGGTTTTAATGGTCTCGGTAGTGTTCTCGTTGAGGACAAAGCTTTCACCTTGTTTGATGGTATCGTAGTCTGCCTCGGATTTTTGTTCGCCAGCGGTAACGGTGTATTGGAGCGGGGTGACGCGGAGTTCTTTATCGAGCGCGGCTATGCACTTTTTGATCAATTCCTCGGTCTCGAAATCGACTGCGTAAATGGCCTTGCGATTGATGCGGCTCCAGAGTTCTTGGAATTCCGCTTTGTCGAAGTTGGCGTTGCGCGGATTGGCCGCGCATTTGTGCTCGTTGTCGATCTCGGGGAGTTGCTTTTCGCTAAACACGCTGTCGATGAGCTTGAAAATCTCCTCCTTGTGCAGAGCCAAATCAGTTGGCAGTTCGGCGAGCGTGCCGTTTTTCTTGGCTACGTGATAGGCTTCGGTAATGTGATCGGTTTGCTCGTCGGTGTAGTCGTTTTTGGCGAGATAACGGACCAAGGACTTCGCCATTGCCGACGTGACAGTGACGTCGCCCGTCTCGGTCTTGAGGATCTTGCCGGTGAAGTAGTCGATATCGGCCTTGCGCGGGCGCGCGGAGACGGCGCCGAGCAGGTCTTTTTGCAGGCCGGCCACGAAGTCGCGGTAGCTTTCGTTGGCCACGACGGTTAGGACATTGACCTGATGAACAATCGCGGGGTCGTCGATGCGATCCCCGGCCTGATTACGCGCGAGACGCATGCCGCGGCCTACTTCCTGACGTCGCGAGATGGTGTTGTCGCTATGCTTGAGCGTGCAGATGACGAAGACGTTGGAATTGTCCCAACCTTCTCGCAGGGCCGAGTGGGAGAATAGGAAGCGCACGTGTTTTTTCTCCTTTGTCTGCAAATCATCCTTATCCGCGGGGAATTGAAGCAGGGTTTCCTTATCTCGGAGTATGAGGTCGTAGGCGTCCACGTCGTCGGCTTCGCCTGCGTTTTCTCCGCGAGTCTTCACGGCGGGATCCACTAGGCGCTTCGATTTTTTATCGATGGAGAAGTAGCCTTGGTGGGTTTTAGCCGCCGCGATGCCCTTTAGGTAGCGATTGTAGGGTGTGTCGTCGAGGGTGAGGACTTCGTTCAGATGCTCAGCGTATTCCTCCTCGAAGATTTGGGCGTAGATGCCGGGCTCTTCGCCCGCGGCTGTGTAGTTGCGGTATTTCGCCACCTCGTCGATGAAGAAGAGAGAAAGGACTTTGATGCCTTGATCGAAGAGTTTTCGCTCTTTCTCGAAGTGCGCCTTGATCGCCTCCCGGATTTGAATGCGACGGAGCGCAAGTTCATCTATGTCGCCGCTCGCCTCTCCGAGGCCAAGCACGACGCCGTTGGTAAAGCTGATGGTGTTTTCGATGGCACTGATATCCGCCACCACGAAGTTGCGGTATTGTTCGAGTCCGTCCGAGAGATCGTGAAGGTTGGTCTTTTTGCCGACGACACGCCGCACGCGTTTGATTCCGGCCTTTTGTTTCAGCTCCATTTCGAGGACGGCTTCGGGCGCTTTGTCGGGCGATACGCGGATGGATTCCAAGTAGAGGTAGGCGTTGGTGCCGGCCAAGCCCTTCACGCTGATGCCGCGAACGGCGATTTTTTTGACGAGCTTTTGGTTGTAGGCGTCGATGGCATCGAGGCGATAGACCTTGTTGTGCTCAGTCTTATGCGTGGCCGAGTAGCGGAGGATCATCAAGGGCGAGAACTCCTTGAGCTTCTCGGTCGTCGCCTTGCCTTCCATCTTTTGCGGCTCGTCGAGGATGAGGATGGGACGGTTTTTTGCGATGACGTCGATGGGGCGGCGGGACTGAAAATCGTCCAGCTCCATGTAAATGCGGCGAGCGTCCTCTCCACGCGCGTTAAACGCCTGCACATTGATGATCATCACATTGATGCCGGCGTCGGAGGAAAAACTCTCCAGATTGTGCAGCTGGGCGGAATTGTAAACGAAGTGACGGGCCCGCTTGCCGTATTGCTCCAAAAAGTGCTCCGCCATGATCTCGAAGGACTTTAGCACGCCTTCGCGGATGGCGATGCTGGGAACGACGACGATGAACTTGCTCCAGCCGTAGGTGCGGTGGAGCTCGAACATGGTCTTGATGTAGCAGTAAGTCTTGCCGGTGCCGGTCTCCATCTCGATGTCGAGATTGGTGTTGCACACGTCCGTGCTTTTGAGGTGAGGCGATACCGGAAGGTTCTGACGTCGCTGAACCTGCTGGAGATTGGCGAGGAACTGGGCAGGAGACAGGAGTATCTTTTCGTTGGCAAAGCCGTCGGCCTCGAAGCCAGGAAGGGCGCGGGCATCAGCTGTGGTGGTGCGACCCGGATCGATGGCGTATTTGAAACCGTGGCTCTTGGTTTGGCCGACAAAGCAGTCTACGACGGCCTTTACCGCGTCGGTCTGGTAGGCCTGCTGTTTGAATTGTAGCTTCACGTGCGTTTAGATGGAGCGCAGCTCAGTGGCGGGGCTGAGGAGCTTGAAGAGCTGCTCCATGTTGATCTTGGCGCTGTCGCTGGCGAAGCCGGCATCGCGGAAGACCGCGCGCAGGGGTTTGCGCTCGGCGATGGTCTTTATGAGCTCCTCGGTGACGCCGACGTCGAAGCAGGCGGCGAGCGCATTGCCATCGACAAAAAAGACGGTTTTGCCGGCGATGGTCTTGCGCTCGATGGGCAAGGCGAGATCGACGCCCCAATCCACCAAAACTTGGAATAACAGGTCTTCGGGGGTGCGGTCCTCCTTGATATTATCGGTATGGCCTACGAGATCGTCCTGCTTTATGGAATCCGGTGCGTAATAGACGTCCTTTAGATTGGATGTGGCAATTTTAAGGACGCGGAATCCACTATCGATGTGAGGAGATTCAAACTCTTTACTAGCTAACCTGATCCGTTCCTTACTTATTTCTGCAATATTTTCGTATTGTTTGGCGTTTTCTGTCTGTGGGTCAAATTTCTCGGGGATTTGCACCAAAATGAATCGACGTGCTCCTCCATCTTCTGCGTTTGATTGCATTACCGCTTCGGCGGTGGTGCCAGAGCCGGCAAAGAAATCTGCGATGATAGCATTGCGATCACTGCAAAGCGAAATGATCGTTTTGATTAGTTCTGGGTTTTTGGGATTACTGAACGGTAAGTCGTATTGTTTCTGAATCTGCGAAACTTCAATGTCCGTCCAATTGCTTGTTCGTAGTGTAGTTTCGGAAGGAGGGACCCAATATTGCACGCCTCCATTTTTACCTTCGCCGTCCGGGATTCGCCGGATAAATCGCAATGTTCCTCCTTTTTGCTCCCAGTATTCCTCTAGCGAAAGCGACTTAGAGAAATCTCGGGTGTAAGTCTCGTAGTTTCTGACCGCTTCTTCCGCTTTATCTTTAGCCCATCGCCATTGTCCGGAAGTTGGGGTAAAACCCAATAGGGCATACCTCATCGTTGGGCGATCCGCTCCGCTCCAAAATACGTTCCAAGATCCCTTCTCTGGAGCTTGTTTTTTCTTCATCCTCAGTGCCTTCATAAGGAAGGCGTCACTTTTGGCGTATATTAAGACATATTCGAATCCAACGTTCAGGCTTGATAGTCCATTAGCTGAGAATTGGACATTTAGGCTTTTTACGCGTCGCCTCACCAAAAGTTGATTTCTGAAATTCTGTTCCCCGAAGATTTCATCACATATGCGGCGAAGATTGGGTTGCTCGTGTTCGTCGATGCTTATAAAAATAGCTCCTTCTTCATGGAGTAGGCGCTGAGCCAGCTTTAGCCTCGAATACATCATCGATAGCCAATCGGAATGAAATCGGCCGTTCGTTAGAGTATTTGCCTCCATTCGATTGCCCTGATCGTCCACTTGGTTCGATTTTGAGAGATATGTTCCGCTGTCTACTGCAAAATCGTCTTGGTATATGAAGTCGTTACCTGTGTTGTATGGAGGATCGATGTAGATAATCTTCACCTTTCCTAGGTAGGTCTCTTGCAGCAATTTTAATGCGTCTAAATTGTCCCCTTCGATAAAGAGGTTTTTGGTCGTGTCAAAATTTACACTTTCCTCGCGGCAGGGTCGCAGAGTTTTGGCAATGGGCGCGTTGGCGGTGAGCAATGCCTCTCGTTTGCCGGGCCAGTCAAGGTGGTAGCGTTCGCGCGGGCTATCGACCAAATGGTCGGCGAGTTCGTGACGTAGCTTATCAAAGTCGATGGCGCACTTCACCAAACCGGTCTTCTCGTCTTTGGCTTCCGTCACGCAGTTGGGGAAGAGTGAGGCGAGTTTGTCGATGTTGACGGCGGTGAGATTGGGCGAGTGGAGCTTAAGCTTTTCCATGGATACGAAAATGGCAGACAGTTTAGCGTGGCGGGTGGGAACGGAGGGCAACGAGATTCCGGTTTGGTCGGTGTCCCAAGCGTGCGAATCAGGCGAGCAGGCTGCCGATTTCCTTGCGAAGTTCACGCAGGGACGAGTTTAGCTCAACCTTGCGGTTGAATTGCTTTTCCCGATCAAGCCGGGCCTCCAGCTGGCGGAGCGCGGTTTGCCGGGCGAGAAGCCGAGTATGGCGGACCACCTGTTCGCCCAAAGTCTCGCCGGCACGGGCCGGTAGCGGAATGTGAGGACGCAGGAGCTGCTCATGCAGCCGCGCGAGATCGATGGCTACAGGGAGCGGTCGGCGGGGAGTGGAGGCTGGTTGGTTGTGGCTCAGGAAGGTCGCCTCGATCACCCACTTGCCGGCGGCGGCAGCGCTGGGGCGTTTATAGGAGGCGGCGAAACGAACATGGTCGCCATGAAGCAGCTCAAAAAGCAGGGGGTGTGGAATGGCTTGGTCGATCAGGCGAAGAATGGCGGGATCGCACTCGGAGTTCTTGAGCACGAGCCGAAAGACCTGAATCTCCTCGATGCCCTCGGCAGCGGGCAGGTGAAGAGTTTCGGAAGAGAGCTTGTGGGCCCAGAACAGCTCGGCGACTTGGGCGGCGAAGAGCGTTTTGAGCCGTTTGGACGCCGCGGTGTGCGCGTAGATTTTGTTTTTGGGGACTACTCGGTTAAAGGCGGTGGATTGGGGGTAGGCGAACATCGGATGCGCGGCACTCAGACGACAAGGTAAGCGGCGGCGCCGCCGGGCACGCGGTCAGCCTGAATGTGGCGATCCATGGTCACGAGCTTGCCCTGTCGATGCACGGCGAGGCTAAGCAGATAGTGGTCGGTGAGGTGCTTTGAGACGGGCAGGCCGTCGGCACCGCGCAGGGAGAGATCGTCGGGCCAGAAGCGGTGACCCTCGTTGGCGCAAAGCTGGCGCAGGGCATCGCGGGCGAGAGTGGTGGATCCAGGGCCTTTGGGGTAGCTGGCGTTTCCCACGATACGGATGAAGCCGTTTTCCGTCAGCGGGCAGGTCGCCCAGCCTTCTTGATGATGGGCGAGGAAGAAGGCTTCGGCCTTGGCGTGGTGCTCGTGCTCAGGGTCGGCGAGCGCGATGAGGAGGTTGATGTCGAAGAGATACATCGGGGCGCGCAGCTCAGATGCCCTCCCGTTCCATGATCTCGTAGATGAGCTGGCTGGTGACCTTGACTCCGCGCTTCTTCAGCAGGGTCTCGATCACGCGTCGGGTGGTGCCGCCATCGGTGGATGTGGCGTCGTAAACGACGAGAAAGGCGATGAGCTCGAAATCGTCCAAACCGCGGATGGGATCGACCAAGGCGGTGGTGCGGCCGCCGGAGAAAAGGCTGTCGATATCTTTCTCCTCCTTGTGGGCCATCATGGAGCGGATCGCCTGACCGAGAAGTTCGGAATAGGCATCCATGTGGCGGCCGTCCTTGGTGGCCTTGTTGAAAGGCTGATAGACGGACGGGATAGGCTCGGAGTGATCCTTGCACGCGCGCCGGGCGAGATCTAGGAGGTGCTTGGTCTCGGTGTGGTTGGCCACGACGCGGCCGTCCTCGGCGATGTAGATGAGGTAGTAGGGATGGAGCCGGTTTTGACGGTTGATGTTCACACCCTCGTTGCGATTGCGCAGGGTGAAGATCGCGCCGGGAACGAGGCCTCGTGCAGGATCGGCGGGCACCACGGCGTGCATGCCGTTGGGAACATGGGCGAGGTCCTCGTGCGTCTTCACGTAGTTGACCAAGTCCATGCGGAAGTCGTTCAGGCCAAGGTCGGTGATAGAGATGCCGGTTTTCAGGTCCTCGATGTCGAGCACCACGGC
>CBIHRE010000107.1:0-12063 GCA_966212385.1 uncultured Akkermansia sp.
CTTCGCCGTCGCCCGCACCCTCGCCCTTCCCCCCGCCGCGCTCGAGGAGTTGTTCCGCCGCGCCGTCTTCAACGTCCTCGCGCGCAATCAGGACGACCACACCAAGAACATCGCCTTTCTGATGGACCAGTCCGGCCGCTGGTCGCTCGCCCCCGCCTACGACATCGCCTACGCCTACAACCCCGACGGCCAGTGGACCGCGCGCCACCAGATGACCCTCGCCGGCAAGACCGACGCCTTCACGCCCGACGACCTCCTCACCTGCGCCCGCTCCGCCGACCTGAAGCCCGCCAAGGCCCGTGCCATCATCGCCGAGGTCGCCGCCGCCATCCGCCGCTGGCCCGACTTCGCCACCCTCGCCGGCGTCCCCGCCGACTGGACACGCCGCGTCGCCGCCACCCACCGTCTCGCCTTGGCGCCGTAGCGGGAGCGCTTCGCGCGTCCGTCTTCACCCACGTTCTTTCGCCCTCCTATCCCCATCCGCGTTAAAATTCCATCAAGCCCGGCCTAAATGATACTTCTAATCCGTCGTCCGGGAGTCGGCATTTCGCTATCTTCAGCCGATGCCGAAGGACAACGCCCTCAAGCGTTTTGGTAAGAACATACGGGATCGCCGGGAAGCCCTTGGCCTCTCGCAGGAAGCGCTTGCCGAAAAGGCCGACCTCGACCGCACCTACATCGGTGGCGTCGAGCGCGGCGAGCGCAACGCCACCCTCCAGACCACCCTACGCCTCGCCAAGGCGCTCGGCGTCACGGTCGCGGACCTCTGTCAAGGGATCGACCGATGAGCGCCGCTCCGACTTCCGCCTCGGCGGCGGCGCCCGCGCCCACCGCCGCCGCCCGCCCCACCTTCATCGACCTCTTCTGCGGCTGTGGCGGTTTTACGCTCGGCATGCTCCGCGCCGGCTTCGACTGCCTCGCCGCCGTCGATTTCAACGAACAGGCCGTCGCCACCCTCAAGGCCAACCTCGCCGACAAAAAACATCCCGACTTTACGCCCGTTCGCCACGCACTCCAACGCGACCTCACCGCATTCACGCCAGCCGAACTCGCCGAGACCATCGGCACTAAAAAACTCGACGTCATCGTCGGCGGCCCGCCTTGCCAGGGATTCTCCACTGCCCGCCAGCGCGACGGCTCCAACCACGGCGACAAACGCCTGAAGGAAGACCCGCGCCGTCACCTCTTCCGCAACTTCCTCGATTTCGTCGAATTCTTCCAACCCAAGGTCTTTGTCATCGAAAACGTCCTCGGCCTGCGCTCCGCCTCCGGCGGCCGCTACTTCACCGCCGTCCAATATGAGGCGCGCATTCTCGGCCGCGACAAAGGCCGCCCTGGCTACCGCGTGCATCCGCAGATCGAGCGCGGCGAGGAGCTCGGTTCGCCGCAAAAACGCCGCCGCCAGCTCATCGTCGGCGTGCGCGACGATCTCGCCGGCTACTTCAACCCGCGCCTCGAGCCCGCCCCTCGCGCCGTCGCGGGCGCGACGCTGGGCGACGCCATCCTAGACCTTCCCCGGCTGGCCGCCGGAGACGGCGAGGACGACCGCCCCTACGATTTCGCGCACCGCAAACGGTTCTTCCGCAAACGCCACAAACGCGGCCAATCCTTCCTGCTTCGCGTCGCCGAAGCCACCCGTGCCGAAACCTTGCGCAACCACGTCGCTCGCCCCCACAGCGAACGCGACCTGCGCGACTTCAAAAAGATCCCGCCCGGACGCTCCTCGGCCTACATGATGCGCAAGGGCGTCGAGTTCGAGTTCCCCTACGACAAGACCACCTTCAAGGACCGCTACACGCGCCAGCACCCCGAGCGCGCCTGCTCCACCATCGTCGCCCACCTCGCCAAGGACGGGCTGATGTTCATCCATCCGACGCAAAATCGCTCTTTCACCCCGCGCGAGGCCGCCCGCGTCCAGACCTTCCCCGACTGGTTCGTTTTCCCCGAACCCCGCACCCATTCCTTCCGCGTCATCGGCAACGCCGTTCCTCCTCTCATCGCCGAGGCTGTGGGACTCGGCATCCTCCGCTACTTCTCCGCGCAGCAGGCTCCGCAAAAAACAATCACGCCCGCCGCCGAGCCGCCGAAGATCGCCGCCCCGGCGCCGGCCCGCGTCGTTAAACGCAACGAACTCGTCGCCGAAATTCCCGCCGACCACGCTGACGCCGCCCTCCGCATCAAGCCCTTCACCGAAGCCGACGCCCGCGCGCTTCGCGCCATGTCCCCCCGCGAATTTCTCCGCGGCTGGCATGCGCTGCTCTGGCTTTTCCCGCATCTGCACCCCGACAACGCGGTCGAGCACGGCCACGAAAAACACGACGAGCCCTCGCCTGTGCCCGAGATCCCCAAACTCTCTCCGCGCTACGTGCGCAGCGGTTGGCCCGTCATGCTGGAGCCCTTCGGCAAGGAAGCCTGGCGTCGCTTCGAGGCCGAGGAATTTTCCGACGAGCTCTTCTACTGCGTCGAGGCCCAGCGCGCCGGCATGGAGGCCCGGCGCCGCCCGGCCGCCGACACGACGACAACCCCGGCCACGACACCTCGCCGGGACTCCGCCCCCTCCGCCGGCCTCTTCTGAACTTCGCTCCAGCGCCGATGCCCGACGAAGCCTTCGATCCCGATCCCACGCCACCCCACCCCGCGGCCATCGTCGAAAGTCTTCGCGCCTTCGGCTACGACCTGCCCACCGCCCTCGCCGACGTGGTGGACAACAGCATCTCCGCCAGTGCCCGCCACGTTTGGCTGCGCTTCGAGTGGGACGGCGCCGACTCCACCATCTGCATCACCGACGACGGCCATGGCATGGACGCCTCCGAGCTGGTCGAGGCGATGCGGCTCGGCGGCGGCGGGCCGCTCGACGAGCGGCGGCCGCACGACCTCGGTCGATTCGGCCTCGGCCTCAAAACCGCCTCCCTCTCGCAGTGCCGCCGTCTCACCGTGCGCTCCCGCCGCGCCGGCATGCCCGCGCCCGAGACGCGTTGCTGGGACCTCGACATCATCGGCGCGCGCAACGACTGGCACCTGCTCCGCGCCGCCGACGCTCCCGCCGAGCCGCGCTTCACCAAGCTCGCCACCCTTCCGCACGGCACCTCCGTGCTCTGGCAAAAGCTCGACCGCCTCACCCGCGACCAGCGCGTGGACAACGGCAAACACCAGGATCGTTTCAACGAACGCATCGAGGCCGTGCGCCGCCACCTCGGCATGGTGTTCCACCGCCTCATGCGCGGTCGCGACGCCGTGCGGCTTTACGTCAACGACCGCGAGGTCGCGCCGTGGGACCCGTTTTTCACCGAGCACCCCGCCACCTTTCCCCTGCCCGCCGATCCGCTTCGGCTGCGCGGCCTGCCTGTATCCGTCCGCCCCTACGTCCTGCCCCATTTCTCCAAGCTCACCAAGGACGAGCACGAGCAGGGTGCGGGCACGCGCGGCTGGCTGGCCCACCAAGGCTTCTACGTTTACCGTCGCGACCGCCTCCTCGTCGCGGGCGACTGGCTGGGTTTCGGCAGCAACGCATCAGACCGTCCTCGCTGGACTAAAGATGAGCACATGAATCTCGCCCGCATCGCCATCGAGCTGCCCAACGCGCTCGACCACGACTGGCAGATCAACGTCACCAAATCCCGCGCCACGCCGCCGCCCGCCCTGCGCGACGATCTCCGGCGCATCGCGCTGCGCACGCGCGAGGAGGCGAAGAAGGTTTACACCCACCGGGGCGCGCGCCTCGTGCCGCAGAAAAACTCCGAGCGCGTCCACCTCTGGGCGCCGGTGGCGAAACACGACCGCGTGTTCTACCAGATCAACCGCGAGCACCCGCTGGTGCGCCACGCCCTCGCCACCACGACGGACGCACCCGCCCTGCGCGCTCTCCTCGCCCTCGTCCAGGAGACGATCCCGCTACAACACATCGCCATCACTGCGACGGAGAGCCCGGCATCCCAACCGGAGCCCTTCGAGGGCGCGCAGGAGGCGGAGATCACCGAGGCCATGCGCCAGCTCTATCGCCTGCTCCTCTCCGCCGGCCACGCGCCCGAGGAAGCTCGCCGCCGGCTCTCCCTGCAAAGCCCCTTCGATCAATTTCCCGCCCTCCTCGCCACCCTCGATTCCCATCCATGAAAAACGCCCACGATTACGCCCGAAACATGGCGTCACCCTTGAATACCCCATGAGGCCGCCCAAACCTAGGCGCATGCCCGAAGCCAGCGCCGAAACAAGAGCCGTCGCGACCGTCCTTCAGGAGCTACGGTTGCAACGATCCCTAACGATCCAGGAACTCGCGTTTGCCGCGGGGTTGGACGCGTTGCTCGTCGCGGACCTCGAAGCGGCGCGTCGTGACGCGAGACTGAGCGACCTTGTCGCTCTGGCACGGGCATTGGAAACAAGCGTCGAAGCCGTCCTTCGCCGAGCCTCGCTCTGACGCGGTTTCAATCGGCCAAAAACACATGCTCGCGGTGCCAGGCCAGAAACTCCGGCTCCGGCTTGAACCGCTGCGGCAACCGGATTGGTGCGCCACCGTAGCTTTGAAGCCATCCGGCCGCTGGCGTTTCCGCCAGTTGATGCAAGCGGGGTGATAGCACGACTCGGAATTCGTCCGAGACGGTTATCAGGCCTCGATCAAATGCACGGTCATGCAGCGCGTTTAGGCAGAGCCCGTTTCGCGGGTTCACCCGCGCCGATGCATTTTTCGCCCACGGCACGACATGGCTCGCGACCAGCAGCTCCGGGGCATCGAGCCCCGTGATGCAACAGGCGCTCTCATACGCCGCCAAAATCGAGGCGCGAAAGAAGTGTTGGTTTACCCGCACACGCACCACGCGCTCACGCTCGCGTCCTTCCTTGGGCAACTCGGACTCCTCGATGCCGATTTCCGTCTCGAGCGGCACTCCTTTGGTTTTCGCCAACAACACCTCGCTCTCGTAGGCGCTCTTCTCCCAGTCGTGATGAAACTCCTGCCAAACCTCGCGATCCAATTGGCTGGCGCCGCTTAGCCCGCTCACTCCGCGAGCGGCATGAAACGGATCGAGCGAGGCGAAGTTGCATAGCTTCATCGCCAGACTGCTCGGGCTCCGGTCGAGCTTTGCCGCCACCTCGACGATGACCGGATTGCGAGCGTGGAATTGGCCGAACTCCATCGTGCAGTAGAGGTTCATCGCCACCACCAGTTCTTCACGAGTCCATGCACGTCCTTTGGCCATTGTGGAGATTGGATTCAGGCTCCGATGATACGGAAAACGAAGCGGCTTGGTTCGTCCTGTAACAAGGTCGACGAAACCAACGACGCTTTTCCGAGGTAGGTGAACGGCGCGCGATGAACTTCACGATAAAAAACATGGATTTCATCACCGCGCGTGGCGGCGGAAGCGATGCGGTCATCGTTCCCGTGCCCCTTCTCGCCGTGCAAATGCAGCGTGTCGCCTTCGAGCCGGTCCGCATAGGGCTCATCGCCCTGCCGCTTTTCCTCCTTCACGAAAAGAATGATGAGGCCAGATTTCCGTGGCGTCACCACGCCGCGCGCCAAGGCGTGAAAACTCTCGTAACCCCACAGCTTCGCAAGTTCGACACGCTCCCAGCGGCTGCCGATGGCAATGTCGGTGAATGAAACGTCTGGCATGAGCTCTTCGCAGATTAGCTAGTCGATGTCGGTGCTGTTGAATGCAGGGGCTGAAGCGATTCGAGCCAAGCGAGAAGCATGCGCCGAGTCACCATAGCGAAGAGATTGAGGTTCACGGGTAAATCGGTCGCGTTCCAACTACCCCCCAGGTGATGCGCGGCGAGGCCGATGCTACCCTTCTCGGACGGAATCCTATGCTCGTGCATGAAGGGCGACTCGCCCATCGGACTTGGAAACGGCACCCCCGCGTGAAGGGCTTTGGAGCGGTAGTCGTAGATAGTCCTTAGAATTTTTTCCCAGCTAGTTCCCGTCCATTCGATTTGAAGAAATTGCTCGGGCCGTCGTTCGGGAGCAGGCGGAAGAAATCGAAGCCCAAAATCCACGAACTTCTTTGTCGCTTTCATGGTGGGTGCGAGAATGCGCGCTACATCTGCAAGAAATTTGGCGTCATTTCGGCTTGAGAGCAGGGCATGCAGCTTGGGATTTGCCGTCTCAAGTTTCGAAAGATCGTCAGTTTTGGAGGTATCCCAACAGCACGCCACCGACTCGATGGCGGAGACAAGCATGAGCCAGGCGAGGTTGGGCTCGGATTCTGCCAACCATAGAGCGTCTTGATAAAATCGCGCAGCACGCACGAGTGCAATCGACTGAGGAAAATCCAGCGCGAGGATCTGGTTCAGTTTTTTCAGCTCTCGCAGATCGGGAGTGCCGCAGGCCACAGGTAGAACCGGCCTATTCGAACGCATATGCAGGACCGGTTCCGGTTTGTGATCCCAACCTATCGGCTGCCCCATCGGATCACGCCCAGACTTCCACTCTCGCTCGATTCCACCCGCTCGCACGCGCACCTCAAGGATGAGCGACGTCAGAGCGGCTATTTCGTCAAACAGCGTTCCTCCGTGATAACTTTCAGTATTCGTCTCCAGCGAACGACTAGGCGGCTGACGATCGGCTGCAACATGACAGCGAAGCATGATACCACGGCGAACGAACCCGACGTCGTCGCGTATCGAAACGAGATTCAAGAACCAATACGGTCCGCATTCACCGCGAATTTCGGCAACAAACGGTCTGTCTACCCACAGCGGCAACTCCACTGTTTCATCGGCATGCACCCCTGCGGCAAAAGCTCGCCAGTTTTTCAGGATAGGCAGCTCCGGAGGCGGTATCATTTTATCCACTTTTAGGTTAGCGATATCGAAAGCGAACTCCTGATTTACGCGAGGCCCGTTTCGCCGACGTCTTCGCCGCCTTGGCGGAGGATCTGGCGCGCCGCATCGACGCGGCGGAGCCAGGCCCCGCCGTTACCGTCGGCGTGTTCCTCGGACAGCTCCGCCGCTGGCAGCGTTTCCTGGCCAGCAAGGCCGAGGGGCCTAACCCCTGCGGAACAGCGCGGACTCTGGGGTGAACTTCACTTGCTCCAAACTCTGCTCCTGCCCGCGCTCGGCCCGTCCGTCGCGCTAGCGGGCTGGAAAGGCCCGGAAGGCGCTCATCAGGATTTCCAATACGCCGCCGCTTGGATCGAGGTGAAGACGACGCTGGCCAAGCAGCCGCAGTCCGTCCGGATCACCAGCGAACGCCAGCTCGACGACACGCATGTGGCCGCGCTGTTTCTCCATGTGTTCGCGCTGGAGGCGCAGGCCGAGGGGGCGGACACCTTGCCCGCCCGCGTCGCCGCGCTGCGCTCCGCCTTGGGCGCGTCGCCCGCCGCGCGCGAAGTTTTCGAGGACGGCCTTCTCGCCGCCGGCTATCGCGACCTCGACGCGCCGCGCTACGCCGCGCCCGGCTACGCGGTGCGTCGGGCGGACACGTTTCGCGTCGCGCCCGGCTTTCCCGCGTCGTCGAAGGCGCGCTGCCGGCCGGCGTGGGCGACGTTTCCTACGCGCTCGACCTCGCTGCCTGCGCCCCCTTCGCCGCCACGACCGACGTCCTTGTCGGCATCCTGACCCAGCCGCCTCTAGCTTCCGCCAACACCTAACCACCTTGCCCCGATGCCCGATGAGCCTTCCCGCCTAGAACTCTTCGCCGAACACCTGAAACAGGAGGTGCGCATCAAGTGCGAGCCCGACACCGGCACGCCGCCGCTGATGGAAGAGGCGTTCACGAGCGTCGTAATCGAGCGCCTGATCGAGCACAACGAGGCCGGCGACTTCGCGCTCTGCGCATGGGAAGATCAGAGCCGTGGAAAGCTCCCCGCCGCAAAACTCAGCGCTTGGTCGCTTTCCGGCGACGGCGCCACCCTCGATCTGTTCGTGGCGCTCCACCATAACGATGAGGCCCCCGTGGTCGTCACGCGCGCCGAGGCGGACCGGCATTTCAAGCTGCTGCGAGGCTTTCTGCGACGCGCTCTCGACGGCTGGCACACCAAGCTTGAGCCCGCATTTCTCATCTTCGAGGCGATGCGGGCCATCCACGAGGCGAAGGAAGCGCTCACCACGGTGCGCTTGTTTTTCCTGACCAACGGCGTGGTGAAAACCGGCGAAATCGAGCAGGAGCAGGTGGACGATCTCGAGTTGCGCTACGTGCTCTGGGATCTCGACAAGCTCAGTCGTCTCCAGGTGGGCGACCGCGAAGTCATCGAGCTGGATTTCGTCGAGGACTACGGCGGCCCCGTGCCCGCATTGGAAACCGTCGCCGCGTCCGACGAATACCGCACCTACCTCGCTTTTCTCCCCGCCCCGGTGCTGGCAAGGATCTACGGCCAGCACGGTCAGCGCCTGCTCGAGCGCAACGTGCGCGCGTTTCTTTCCGCCAAGGGGAAGATCAACAAGGGCCTCCAGCAAACGCTGCGCGAGGAGCCGCACCGCTTCCTCGCCTACAACAACGGCCTGTGCTGCACGGCGGCCTCGGTGGAGGTGGAGACGAAGCAGGACGGGCATGCGCTCCTGCGCGGCGTGCGGGATTTCCAGATCGTCAACGGCGGCCAGACCACGGCGAGCATCTACCACGCGATGAAACGCGAGGGCACGGACGTATCCGGCGTGGTCGTGCAGGTGAAGCTCACCGTGCTGCGCGATCCGGAGCGCGTGGCCGACATCGTGCCGCTCATCTCCAAGTTCGCCAACAGCCAGAACAAGGTGAACGCCGCCGACTTCTCGGCCAACGGCAAGTTCCACCTCGATATCGAAAAACTCTCGCGGACCGTGTGGGCGCCGGCGGCCAGCGGCCTGGATCGCGGCACGCACTGGTATTACGAGCGCGCCCGCGGCTCCTACGCCGACGACAAGCTCCGCCAAGGCACGAAGGCCCGGATTCGCGATTGGGAGAAACAAAACCCCGGCGCGCAGAAGTTCACCAAGACCGAACTCGCCAAATACGAGCAGATCTGGAACGGCCTGCCGCACGTCGCCTGCCGCGGCGCCGAGAAAAACTTCATCGCCCTCGCCCAACGTCACGAGGACGAGGGCGAGCCAATGGTGGACGCCGCCTACTTCCGGCACCTCGTGGCGAAGATGATCCTCTTCAAGGCGACCGAGCGCATTGTCACCGACCAGACCGGCGGCGAAATCCGCGCGCAGGTCGTCGCCTACACGATGGCCTGGCTCGCGGAGAAATCCGAGCGTCGCATCGACCTCGGGCAGATTTGGGAAAAGCAGGCGGTGCCGGAGACCTTGCGCCCCGCGATCGCGACGGTGGCCAAGGCCGCCTACGACCACATCAAGGCCCAAGCCGGCATCTCCACCGAGGCGGCCAAGAAGGAGGTCTGCTGGGAGAAATTTCAGCGCGTGCGGATCGAGTTGGACGCCTCCTGGGAAAAAGCGCTCGGCCAGCATGCCTTCGTGGCTCCGCGCAGCGACATGGAGGCGGTGGAGCTGGAATGGGAGCGGGTGCGGCTAAAATTCCTGAACGACCCCCGCACGATCATGGGCATGGCGGTGCGCATGGGGAAAGGCTACCCGGCGAATTCTGGCGGATGGGTCGTGGGCCAGGTGGCCGCGCTCGATTGGGAACGCCTCAAGATGAAGCCCGGCTTCGGACCCAAAAAGCTGCGCGAAATCGTGGAATTGTTCACGCTCGCCGCGACGAAGCTGCCGCCGGCGAAATAGACGGCGTTACTTTTGCGCCAGTCGCGGATGATTCTCCCGCAACCACGCCCCGACCTCCGCCTGCAACTCGCGGCCGAAGGCGATCAGTTCCTCGGCCTCGGCCTTCGACGCGCCGCCCACGTAATCGTATTCCACCGTGTTTCGCTTCTGGCGGCAGCCATCGAGATAGTCGGCGTCGCCTTGGCGATGTGCGCCGAGGATGTGCGGTAACGCCGAAAGCACTCGATAGTGCGCGAGCGAACCTTTGGCCGGTTTGTAACCCTCGGCGTAGAGCAAGATCGTGCAGAGCTTCAGCGCCGCGTTGTAGGCGATGCCGTATTGCCAGTCGTGCGAAATGCCGCCGGAGGCCGCGTCCTTCAAGTCGCGCTCCGCGATCAACCACAGATCCCGGATTTCCTCAGGACTGGTCTGGTGGCGTTGCAGCCAGCCGGCGCTGAGCCAAGTCGGCAAACTCATGGTCGTCTCCCACGATGAAGAGCTTCGGTTTAGCCATCACGTCACCCAAAAAATGATCCCGCTTCTCCAGCCGGGCGAAAAACTCCTCGGTCGTGAAAAAGTGCGGATTGATCTCCCTCGCCAATGCCTCGCCCGCGCGTCGCAAGCCCGAGGCCGCCTGCCGGTGCGTGGCGTCTCCGATCACCATCAGGTCTACGTCGCTCTCCGCCGTCTCGGAGCCGGCGGCAATGGAGCCGAACACGAAGGCATGCTCCACTTTCGCGCCCTGCAACGCTTCGACGAGCACGTCCCGCAGACCGCCCGTCTTTAGCACGATGCTCCGCAATTCGGGATAAAGCGGGTGACCCTTGTTCACCTCATAGTAGCGGCGGTTCCCGTCCTTCGTCGTCCGCAACAATTCCAAGCGAACCAGCTTCTCCAGCTCCTCCTCCACGGAGCGGCCCGCGAACTCGAAGCGTGCGATGATCTCCGCCCGATACAGGCGACCGGAGGACGGACCGAAAAACAGGCGAAACAAGGCCGCCCGGATTCCAGAGAGAAAAAGCTGGGATAGGAGATCCATACCAGGTTTTACCTGGCATACGCCTGGTTTTACCTGGCAATACCCTGGTTTTACCTGGCATTAAGGCGCAAGCCTCGATTTTGGAGGACTTCGCGCTTTCGTGAAGCCATGACCGACATCCTCACCCAGGCCCAACGCTCGGCGCTCATGGCCAAGGTGAAAGGCTGGGGCAACGCCTCCACCGAGCTGAAGCTCGTCGCTGTCTTTCGCGCGCTCGGCATCACCGGCTGGCGGCGCGGGGTCACGCTTCGGCCGGCCATCGTCCGACCCGCGACAAAAGCGCGCCGCGCTTCCGCCACCTCCGGAAAACAATCGCGCCCCTTCCAAGTCCGACCCGACTTCGTTTTCCCCAAGCTCCGGATCGCCGTCTTCGTGGACGGCTGCTTCTGGCACGGCTGCCCGATCCACGCCACCCAGCCCAAGCAGAACGCGGAATTCTGGCGCGAAAAGATCGCCCGCAACCAAGCCCGCGACCTTCTCGTCACCCGCCGACTCCGCGCCCGCGGCTGGCGCGTTGTCCGTTTTTGGGAGCATGAGCTGACGCGAAAGTATGAACGCCGCCTGCTCGCACGGCTGCGCCGAGTCGGCCTGCTCACAATTTTGACCGGATAAACCATACGTTTGTATGGAATAACCACACATTGGTGCGGCTTGCCGCCCTGCGGTCGCGGCCTACGTTGCGGTGCATGAACGAACGCATCGCCATCGATCCCGACATCTGCGGCGGGCGACCGGTGGTGCGGGGAACGCGCATCACCGTGCAAACTGTTTTGGAGTTTCTCGCGGCTGGCGATTCCATCGACGAGCTTCTCACCAGCTATCCCGCGCTTACCCGAGACGACGTGCTGGCTTGTTTGAACCAGGCCCATCCCACACTCGCCACGGTTAGCTCCCTTCGCGCTCAGCAAATGGACATCGATGGCGACAGCGGCACGCCATCTGAAATCGTGCTCGAACGCGCCCGCGCCGCACTGATCGGCCGGCCGAAATCGAATTGATCGTCGCCGATCACTATCTCGAAGCCGCAGGCGGCTTGGGCTCACTCATGCCCACGATGAACACCCGTCCCATGCGGGATCAGCACCGAGCTAACCCTGCCGGCCAAACACGCCCGTCTTGTAGCCGGCCATGGTGAGGATCATCTGCCGCCGGACCCACGGGATCCGCTGGGCCAGCGGCAAGGCGAGGTCTCGCGCCACGCCCAAGGCGGTGGCGTCGGACTGGAACAGGGGCGTCAGCCAGCGCGTCGCCACCTGGTAGAAGCCCAGGTGCGCCTTCCGTCGCGCGGAGTAGCGGTTCAACGCCGTCTCCAGCGAGTCTTCTTCGCGCAAGGCTCTCGCCAGTTCCGCCGCGTCCATGAGCGCGAGGTTCACGCCTTGTCCGAGCTGGGGACT
>CBIHRE010000108.1:0-11972 GCA_966212385.1 uncultured Akkermansia sp.
TTGGGACAGTCACGACGCTACGCGCCAAGACCTCGACAGGAATGCCGTTAAGGGATTCTGCCCGTGCCAAGACGGATGCCGCGAGGGCGGCCGTGGGTATTAGCAGGGCGAATTTACGGAATTTCATTTTAGAATGAGTTGAAGTGTCGGGGCTTACGGGCGGCTAGTCATGCGCTGTGACGTGACAACGACTTCAGTAGAACAGCGTAACGTCAAGGGAATGTCAATGGACTCCCATTGAGACTGTGTGTAGGAGGGAGGGGGCTGGGTAACCTGTTGAGGTGTCCGCACTCAAGACGCTCATACGGAATCTCAAGCTTCTTCGCGTTCGGCACGATCTTACACAAGAGGGCTTTGCCGAAATGGCGGGCTTTGAGTATAAGCATTACCAAAAGATCGAGTCGGGACGGCGGCCGAACCTTCGCTTGGATACACTTGAAAAATTAGCCCATGCGTTCGGTTTGGAAGCCAATCAGCTAATTTCAATGGACTTGCCTGAGGATACGAGAATCGTCCCTGTGACGGCGGGAGCTAAGCCTGAAAAGCGGCGTCGCCGTCGCACCCAAGAGCGCCCAGAGCGTCCGGGCTAAGTAGTCGGGATGGGCGAGAGCGGCCATGCTCTTGATTTTTGCCCACCCCTGTTGAACGGCGGACAAAGTTGGCGACATTTCGACCCCCGGGTGCATTTCCTTAAGTAGGGCGATCCATTGGTCCGCTCTGCCGTCCTTTCGCTCAGGACCTTTCGTCAGCAGCTTGAGGAATGCTTTTGCGAACTCCAGTCTCTCACATTTAGCATGGAGTGATGCCCATTCCTCGGCGCTTCCTTCGAAAGCGATTCGACGAAGCTCGCCCCAAGACTTGGGGGATTCGGGGTTAATCCTATCACATAGGGCCATGCGTCTCATGGTGCTTTGTGTGATATTCACACGAAATTAGCCAAGCAAAATTTTAGTCTCCGTGTGCCAAACACACATACGTGAAGCGCGAGACACCGATAGCTCCAAAGAAAAACGTGGTAGGCGACCGGGTCCGGCAGGCCCGCTTTCGCTTGAGCCCGGTCGTGAGCCAAGAGGACTTGGCCGGTCGTTTGGCCGCCCAAGGTCTCGCCCTAGATCGATCTGCGGTCGCGCGAGTAGAACTTGGGGAGCGTTACGTTCTGGATTTCGAACTGGTGCTGCTGGCGCGGGTGCTAAAGACGACCACAAGTTGGCTCCTGGGGGAAATTAATGACCCGCGCCTACCGAAACGTTCTTGAGGTGAACACAGGGCGTTTTCCTCTCATATTAGGGGAAGAGTCAATAGCTTGTAATTTGATATAACTCGATCCGCTAACCTGCTACCAGGGAGGAACCTTGCTGGCTTTCGCCACTCCAAGGCGATAACCCGGGGCGTTCAGGCCTAGCTCTTATCGGTCTAGGCGTGTTCCGCGCTCGGAGAAAGGCGCTATGCACGATTCTAACGATGAGATACTCAGCCATGTTGGCGGGTTGGAGGTGATTCATGTGCCGGTGGTTTCGCCTCCGGTTTTCGACGAAATGGATTCCGCACGGGTGGTGTTTCGATCACTGCTCAGAGATCCTGAGGCGGCCCGAGAGCATCACCATGAGACCGCAGAGCTAATTCTGAATCTTGGTCCGAGCTTGGGCTCTGTCGCTTGGCGGAACGTGGACGGCGATCAACAGACCGCGACGTTAGAATCGAAAGCGTGCTGTTTGATTCCGGGTGGCGTCACCCATTTGGTGAGCAGCTTACAGGTGGACGGCGTTATGTCGGTCCTGATCGGGGGTGCTCTTCTGACGGAGCTGACGCGCCGAAACAACGGAGTCATGGTGGAGAGCCTGCGCCAGCTTACTTCGCACGACGCCTTGGCGGGTGGTCTTTTGTCGGAGTTCGGGCGTTTGATGGTGAAGCCGCCCGGTGCTTTTGCCCTCCATGCCCTCGGAGTTGCGCTGGCGCTCAAGCTCCTTCATGCGATCCTGTATCCGAAAAATGGTGACGGAGCTGAGTATCCGCCGCTCACCCCGTCCGAGCAACACCAGGTTCTCGACCACATCGGAGCGCACCTAACGGATCGCGTCGCGATCTCGAAGCTGGCCCGAGAACTCAGTTTGAGCCGCACGCATTTCACGCGCCGGTTCCGTGCGACCTTCGGCATGTCGCCTCTCCAGTATGCGCTCAAGATGAGAGTAGACCGCGCCATCGAGCTGCTGCGCACGGGAGAATACCGCGTGGCGGAGGCCGCATACGCGCTCGGTTTTTGCGACCAGAGCCACTTCGACCGGCACTGCCACAAGTTCTATGGCGTGACGCCGAGCGCGCTGCTGCGGTCGGCGCGGTGATTCGTTCATTCTCAATTTTGACGCAAGTGTCCAAGCCGGGGTGCAAGGGACTGTGGTAGATTCAACTCGTTCGATCCGCTGCGCACGCAGCGCGGCGGAAAGACGATTCCAGCTACCGGTTCTCTTCCACCCATGAAAACCCAAAGCTCAAAATTCTTCCTCGGAGCGCTCGGTTTCGCGCTCCTGCTCAATCCGGCCTCCGCCGCCGTTTCCACTCTGCCGCTCGCCCAAATCTCCCCGGAGGTGAAGAACGGTTTCCAATACGGCCTCGGGATTCTGTTCATGGTCGGCTTCATTTGGGGCGTCATCAACATCTGGGGCGGCGCGGAGCGCATGAAGCGCGGCGACGCCGAGGGCAAAATGGGCATCGTCTCGGGGATCATTATCGCCGGTGCGGCCGCGATCATGAGCGCGTTATTCTACATTTTCGGCATGTCCGACGGCGCGCTCGCACCGCAGTTCTAAGCTCGATCCGAAGCCACGACACGGAGGGCCGTCATGAGCGAGCTGCGCATCACCGACACGAACAGTGTCAACGATAGCAAGGGCAGGGCGTTCGGCTTGGAGGGAAATGATTTCCTCTACGTCATCGGTGGCTTCGTCGCCGCGTTCGCCAGCTACCTGCTGCTCGACGTGATGCTCGGCGCGGCCACGTTGCCCTCGATCCTGCTTTCGCTCCCGCTCTTCGTTTTGCCGACCGCGTGGGTGCTGCTTTTCCGGCACAACAAGCCGGACGGCTACGCGGAGGACTTTTTCGACCAAATCGTCACCGGCGAAGGCTGGTCGTTCGTGTCTCGCAATCAACCCGCCCGCCTCGACGGCGGCAACGCTTCGACTGTCCATGAAAAGCGGCGCACCTAACGGCTACTTTGCAGGCGGCCTCCTGCTCTTCGGCTCCCTCGAAAAGGGTGGTGTCGCGAGCAAGGGCTACGTTCTCCAGCCGCCTGATCTGCGCGGGGCGAGCGTGGCGAATCTCAACGCCTACCAAGACAAAATCCGCAGCTTCCTCGCACTGCTTGGCGAGGGGATGCGGGCGCAGCTCCAGTGGACGGTCGATTCCGACTACCTTGCCGAACTCACCCGTTACTACCGTGAGACGCAGAGTGTCACCCATCCCCACATTCGGCGCACGCGTGACGAACGATTCAACCGCTACTGGGGGAAAATGCAGCGGCGCGAACTTCGCCGGGAGAAACTCGTGGTGTTCGTCTCGACCGACGTCACCAGCTACTCCGGCAATCTCAAGACGCACGCCGGCCTTCAGTCCTACTACGACAAAGTGCTGTCGGAGCTTCGCAGCCGTTTCGACGAAATCACGAACACCCTTCGCTCCCTCTTCGGGTCCGACACCACGGTCATGCCGATGGGCGACGCCGAACACTTCGCCTACAGTCTCAAGTTCCTGAACCCGTCGCTGGCGGATCGCTTCGATACGGATTTCACGGCACAATTCAATCCGGCGCTCACGATTCAAGAAAACTGCTGGAATGCGGATGGCGTCGGGCTCGAACGCGTCGGATTCTACCTCGATGGTCGTTACCACACGGTCTTCACGCTCAAGCGCTGGCCGAGCCGGACCTACCCCGGAATCATCTTCCGTCTCACGGGCCTCTCGCTTCTCGACTACCAGCTCACGGTTAATGTGACGCCGCTGCCGGCCAAACGCGAGGTGGAGCAGGAGGAGAAAGCCATCGAACGGCTGCGCGGTGAATACGAGGATACCGAGCGGCACTCGCTCCTTGTCGCTATCGGCAAGAAGGAGCGAAAAATCGAATCCCTCTCCACCGGTTTCATCCGCCCGTTTTCCGTCACCTACGTCATCCGCGTCTGGGACGAAAATGAAGTGGCCCTAAGCGCGAAATGCGCCGCGATCAAAAACGCGATCAACAACCTCGGCGGCGCGCAGTATTACGAGTGCGCGCTGCCTTCCACCGCGAAGAAGCTCTTCTTCGCCTCGTGGCCAGGATGGACCGGCTCCGGCTACAAGCATCGTGCGCTCTACGCCGAAGACAGCTACCTCGCCGATCTGCTTCCGTTTTCGGCGACCTTTACCGGCCACCTCGCCGAGGCCGAAGCGATCTACGACGGCGCCCAGGGAAATCTTGTCGGACTGCGGACCTTTCTCGGCACGCCACCCACGCCCCAGCACGCGGTGCTGCTCGGCGCGACAGGCGCGGGAAAGTCCGTGACGATGTGCGATCTCCTCACGCAGACGGCCGCCTATTACCATCATTCTGTCTTCATCGAGGAGGGTCTGTCCTACGCCGATTTCACGAGGGCGATGGGCGAGACCCCGATCATCATCCACCCCGACGGCGATCTCACGATCAACTATTTCGACACGGGAAAACTGCCGCTCAATCACCTGCACCTCGCGTCCGCCGTGGCGCTCGTCGCTCGCATGATTGGCGAGGCACCCGACGCCGAGGCGCAGCAAATCCGGCAAGCCATGTTCGGCCAATACATCGGCCAGCTCTACCAAGACGGCTTCGACGACTGGTCCAAGAAGCACGCCGACGTTCTCCCGGAAATCGAGCGCATGGCTTGCGCGGTGCACCGGTGGAAGCGCGAAAAAATGGGTCTCGGTTCGACGGAAATGGAGGCTTACGCCGAGCTGCGCGACCGTTGTGCCCGTGGTGACGACGAAGCCTTGTCGTTCATCGCCGCGATCAGCGAGGCCGACATCACTCACTTCCTCAAGGAACCGCAGACGGAACGCTCGGTAATGGCGCTGGCGCATGCCTACTACGCTCCCGAGGATTATCCGGTTCATTCGAGCCTCGTGGAGCTGATGCAGTTCTCTCGCTTCCCGGAGCACAAGAAAGAGCAGGTCGATCACCTCGCCACGCTCCTGACGGCGTGGTGCTCATATGGGCAATACGGCAAGCTCTTCGATGGCCGGACGAATGTTTCCCTTACCGGAGCAATCGCGCATTTCGAGCTGGGCTACATTCCCGAGCAGGCGCTCGAACTCAAAACCGCCGCCGGCCTCCTCGTCACGGGCTTTGCCCGGCAGCACATCATTTCGCTGCCGCGTCCCCTGCGGAAACGGATCATCTATGAGGAGCTGGCGCGCTTTCTCGATGTTCCAGGCGGCGACAAGATCGTCGCCGAGTCCTACGCGCAGCTCCGCAAGTTCAACTGCTGGACCGCGTCCATCGTCCAGCAATACAGCCGATTCAAGGACGCGCGGATTCGTCCCGTCGTCATCGGAAACTCGAAGCAATTTTTCCTCATGCGGCAGTTTGATCGCAGCGACGTAGACGACATCGCCCGCGACATCGCGCTCCCCGAATCCGTCTGCGCTTCGATCCAGAACTACCCGATGCCGGAGCAACAGCCGCCAGGGAGAAAATTTTCCAGCCTCTGCTTCTTCTCGCCCGTCACCGATCCGCCGCTCTGCGGCACGGTGCGGAACATCCAACCCATCTCGGAGGAATCGCATGAACTGGAAAGACAATCGGCGTAGGCTCGGCGCGGCCGGCGTTCTTGGAATCGTCGCCGCCGGTTTGTCCGGTTGCAGCACCGCCGGCGGCATGGCCTCTGACCTTGGCTTGGCCGGAGCCGGCGGCGCGCTCGCCTACGAACTTTCGGACGGGGACATCGGCGTTACCGCTGCCGGCGCGGCCGGAGGCTACCTCGTTTCGCAGGTCGCCCAGACACAGGTGAAGAAGGCGCTCAAGGAGGCCGAGCAACGCGGCTACGACCGCGCCATGAACCAGGCGGTGAAGCAGCAATACTGGATCATCCAAAACCAGCAGCGCTCCTTCGAGACGCACAACGAATCATCCGCCCGGCTCGTGCCGGTGCAACTGCCGGAGACCACCGTTAACGGCGTCACCCTCAATCCCACAGTGGAATACGTCCGCGTCGAATCACCATGAAACCGTATTTCGTTCCGTTTTTTCTGCTTCTCCATGTATTTTGCGTGAAGCCGGCGGTGGCTCAAATCCCGGTGACGGACGCCGCCAGCATCGCGAACAACCGTTTGGCCCATGCGGAAAACATCGCCAAGTGGGTCGATAGCATCGCGAAGCTCCGGACGCAGATCGACCAGCTCAACCAGCAGATCAACATTCAAGGCGACATTCGCCGATGGGCGGGCAATCCGGTCGAAGCCGGAGCCAACGTCGTCCTCGATGCCCTCGGGGAGAAAGACCTCGGCCGGGAGTATGGGCGGGCGCGAGACGAGATTGCCCGCATGACGCACAGCCTTGAATCGCTCGGAAACACGGCCGGTGGGAACTATCGCGCGATTGGGAGCGTCGATCTCGACGGAGGCACGCTCCAGCGCGATCCGCTCACGTTCCGACGCTACTCCGTTCTGGACGCGAAACAGGCCAACACCGTGCAGGTCACGGACGAGACGAAGGCTCGCGAGGCGGAGTTGCAGGAAGAAATCGCGCTTACGCTCCAAGAGCTGAAAGCCGCGCCGACCGATGCCGAAGTCCAAAAGATATCGGCAAAGCTTGTCGCTCTGAACGGGCAGCTCGCCCAGGTAGATGCGTCCCGGCGTCGAGAGGTGGACGAAGTCGCTCTTCAAAAAATCGCGAATGACGCCCGTCTCGAGGAGGAGCGCTTGGCCGCGGCCGAGCTGGAAGCGCGCGACAACCACTTAGCGAATCAGCGAATAAGCGCTTACATGAAGTCGTTAAAACTTCGAACCAATCGCCCATGAAAACCACCGCCCTAATCTTCCTCCTTGGTTTCTCCATCTGCACCGTCGGCTGCGGCCCGTCCAAAGCGGAGCGCGAGGCTGCCGAACGCGAGCGCCAGCGTCTCGAACTTGAAGAAAAGTCCCGGCGTGAGACTGAAGCCGCGAACAAGGCAATCACCGATATGAACCAGAAGATGTTCAAAAAGCTGACACCCGAGGAACGGGCCGCGCGCGACGATGAACGGAAGCGGAACGCCCAGAAAATCGCGGACGAAATAAAGGCGCAGCAGGAAGCGGCCAAGTCGTCCGAGACAACAGCGCAGTAGTCCCATGGAAATCTACCTGCCAACCCTTGAGGAGAAGATGGTCGCGCTGGTGCTCGTGTTCCGGTTCGTCGTCTTCGCCATTATGGTTGCCGGGCTGGTCTTCTACATGTCCGGCCGGCAAAGCGGCCCCGGCATCGTCCAAGTGCTCGCCAAAGCTATCGTGATCGTCGCGGCGGTCGCGACTCTGGATCAGTGGTTCCCTCGGGTGGAGCGGACGATGATCGACATCGCAGAGTTCATCGATCCGGGCTACGAGGACAACCCGACCTCGTCGGCCGACGCCATTCGCGCATCGACCACGACCAACCCGGAGGGGCAGGAGTGGTCATGGCGACGACTCAACGAGTCCATCTACCAAGCCGTCTCCAACGCGCTCGCGAACATCTTCATCTACATCGGGACGCTCATCACGGTTCCGATGCTGATTCTGCAATACGTGCTCCGGTGGTTGCTCTACCTGCTCACGCCTTTCGCCCTGGCGATCTTCATGGTCCCGGGAATGACGGGGATCGGCGTTCGCTTCCTCCAGCAACTGCTCGCGATCCTTGCGTGGCCGATTGGCTTCGCTCTCACAAATCTTGTGGCACTCGCGGTGTGGACAGACTTCCGGGCTGCGGTCGGAGCGAATCCCGAGAACGTCGGTGACGCCCTTTATTCGCCACTTTTGACCATGATGGGCGGCATTCTCGCCACGATCATGATTATCATCGGCATGATTTCCACCCCGGTGGTCATGCAGATGCTTTTCGCCCAAGGCAGCGCCTTCACCGGAAGTTCAGTCAACCCCGTTGGCATGGTCCGCAACTCGACCGGGTTGGTCTCCGGCCTTGCTACTCGTATCACAGGGGGACGGGCTGCCGCTGCCACTCCGTCCGCCGCGTCCGCTGGCGCTACTGACGGCGGCACGCGGAGTCTGCCCCCTGCGCCACCTTCGCCGCCGGCGGGGGCGCCAGGAATCTGATGGAGGATCGCCATGGACAGCACCGCTACAGCTCCGGCCACTCTCCGGGAAACGCCGGTCGATCAGACGAAGCGTCTGCCGGCGGAGACCGGTCGCAGTGCCGGCTTCTCGCCCACGCGTTTGTTTGCGGACAACGCGTTTGCCGCCCGCATGTGGTTCCTTGTCGCCTGCGGCGCGGTGGGTTTCGCGATTCTCCAACCTTATCTCATCATCGGCGCCTATCGCATCAAGGAACGCGTTGTCGTTCTCGATGGCGGCGGCAGCTTCTCCGTCTCTCCGCTCCTCGGCTTTCAGGAGGCGAAGGAACTGCACGAGTCGATGGCCTTGTGGGCGACGCTTGCGCTGCTTCAGCGCAACCCGCGCGGCTACGACTACCCCGACATGTTGCAGAAAATCTTCCTCGTCGAGGCGGCGGCCAAGGCGCAGGACGACCGCGAGCGGTCGCACGCGGAATTTGAGGCGAAGCAAATCCACCAGAAGCCGGAGGTCTTCAAAGTGGAGATTCTTCGGACGCGGGAGGACCGCGTGCTGGTGAAGGTGGAAGGCCAACTTATCCGAACCGGGGTGTTCGAGAACCAGGCGTTTACGGAGTCGCCGAAGTTCACCCTCAACCTGTCGTTTGCCCGTAATCCGAACATGCTGGCGAACAAACGCTATCCCCTTGGCGTATGGAACTACGAATACACGTTGTTCTAGGTCTGGCGCTCGCTTTGGCGCTCGCCGGTGTCGGGCAGGCGGCTCCGAAAAAGCCGCAAGTCATCAAGCAATTCCCGCTGGATGAGCGCACGGTTTACGAGATTCCCATCGGGCCGGACGTGCCGACGACGCTCATGTTTCCCTCGGCGTTGACCGCCATCGAGGGGGCGAACGTCTCGGCCGATCCCGACACGCAGGCTCCGGTGCTCCTCGCATACACTCCTGGCCGCTACTTTTTCAGCGTCCGCGCCGCCGATCCCAACGCGAAAGCGGCGGTCAACGTCGTTTGGAAAAATCGGACCTTCGTCCTGCGGTTCTTCGCGTCCCCGGAGCCGTATGGCTCGGTCACGTTCTACGAGGATGCGCTGGCCGGTCGTAGCGCCAGCTTGCAACGGCGGGTAACGCCCGAGGTCTTGTTGGGGCTGCTCGACCGGGCGAAAAGCTTCCGGCTCGTTGCGCAGCAATACCCGGAAGCGGTTCAGCAGATCGAACACGCCGCGCCCGGCGACGTGACGCTCTACAAGGATTTCCGCGTGACTGTGGAAGAGGTCTTCCGTTTCGATCCCGAGGACACGCTAGTCTTCAAGCTCAAGCTGGAGAACTCCGGCGAGTCGGAGGTAATTTATCAGCCGCAGCGACTGGCCGCTCGCGTCGGGCAAAACGTTTATCACGCGTCCATCGCCGACGCTTCCGGCGTCATCCCGCCGCAGGCGGCTACGACAGGGTATTTCGCGATCACCGGCACGCCGAATGGCGGGCGGGCCAATCTCAGCATTAAGAACCGCGTCAGCGTCATTGTCCCACGCGTGGAGAGGGACGCCAAGCTGGTGCTGCCGGAGTAGCCGCCATGAAACTGTTGGCGTTCCTCAAGTCGCCCTCGGGCAATCTGGCCGTGTTCGCCGGGTTCCTCTTGCTCGGTGGCGTGATGGTCTTTCGCGCCCATGCGCGCGACAAGGCGCGGGCCGACCAAATGGTGCGGGTGGAGGAAGCGGCTCCCGATGTTGGCCGGCAATCCATCATCCGCGATGGCGCGCCGCTAAAGGTTCCGGCTACTTTCACCCCCGCGAGCCGGGAGGAGCCTGCCCCGGCTCGGGGATCGCGTCCGCGCGTAGCGCGGGAACACGCGGCGGAGCCGAAGCCACCGGCGGCGCTGCCCATCAGCCTGTTTTCCAGTTCCGGTCAGACGGAAGCCGCCGAGCTGTCGAAGACCTACGCCCCTTATGGGCGGTTGATCCCCTGCGAAACCGTGGTGACGGTCGAGTCCTCGCGGCTCGATACGCCGGTCATCGGTCTCGTCACCGAGGACGTTTGGCATGACGGCAGGCTCGTGATTCCCGCCGGCGCGGAGGTGCATGGACGCGCGTCGCTAGATCGGTCCCGCGAGCGCATCGCCGTCGCCGGTCGCTGGGTAGTGGTCTGGCGCGACGGGAGTTCGCTTAACGGCACAGAGCTGGTTTTAAGCGGCATCGCCTTGGACCGCCAACGGGATGAGGTCTCGGGGGAATTCGGGATGCGAGACGGGTCGGCCGGCCTCGTCGGTCAGTTGATCCGCTCTGATAATTTGCAGGAAATAAAACTCTTCGCATCGACCTTCCTTGCCGGCATGGCGAGCGGCTTGCAGGAAATGCGAAACCAGAGCACGGCCTTCGGCGATGTGCCGGTGCCGGTCGCGTCGGGAAAAAACGCGGCGCTACAAGGCACGGCCGACGTGCTGAACCTCTACGCGAGGCAGATTCAGGACGTGATTGCCCGCGATGGGTTCTACGTCCGGGTGCCGGCTGGAAAACAGTTCTACCTCTACGTGACGCAGACGATGGACCAGGCCAAGGGCGTCCGCGGCAACGTCCGCAACGAGGAAATTTGGAGGACACAAAATGAGACGACGAATTAGATGGATAATGCCCTTGTGGGCGGTGCTTCTGCTCGTGCTGGGCGCGGGCTGCGCCACAAAGCCGAAAGCCTCGATCGCGGCGGCTCCGCCTCCGGTGCCGGTATCCGGGACCGATCTGGACCAAGCTAACGTCGAAAAGGTGCGCTCTGCGGAAACGCTCAAGGCGTATCCCATCGGTCGCTACGTCGATCCCCGCGACCCGAACGTGATGCACGAGTCCCACGTCGTTTATCGGAAGGAGGCGGGGGCGAATTGGAACCTGGCCCCGAATGCGCCGACCGTGGTTCCCCTTGGTCCCGCGCTCGCGGTGTCGGACGGAGCGACGCAGCCCAATCCGCTGCCGGCGGAGCTGGAACAAAAAGTAGCTGAGCAAAACCAGCTCATGACCGCGCTCATCGAGCAAAACGAAGCGCTGGCCGCCGAACTGGCGAAGCTCGGCAAGGAACTCACGGACCTGCGCACTCGCGCCGCGTCCAGCGAAGCGAAAGGAGGCCCGTGATGCCCGCCGAACCTACCGCCACGCTGGAGGGGCAAGCCGTAGTGCTGCCGCCCCACCTGTGGGAAAATTTTGAGAAGGCGGACGCGGAGCTGCGCGAGTTCTACGGGGTGAGTCCCGGCGCGCTGGCGCTCATGCGCCTTTGGCTCGCCTGTGGCGCGTCGTGGCGCGTGCGGGCCGAATTCGAGCGCTCGGTCCTCGACATCAAACACCGGGGTTTACACCCGAACGGACAGGGAGAATTCGATGAAGACTGCCTTTAATCCCTTTGGGCGATACTCGTCCGAACAAGGTCAAATGCCGATGGCGACTAGCCGCCTTGAAACAAAAATGGCTGGGGAAACCAAGGAGGCGTTATGCCACTGAAAGAACAGATAGCCGCCCGCAAGTCGCAGCAGGGACAGCAAAAGCCCGAGTTGCGCCGCAACCCCGAGATCGACGCGAAATTAGACGCGTATATCGCGGAGAACCCGAAGCTCGTCGAGTATTACAACGGACTCAGCAAGGAAGACCTGGTCCGAAAACTGATGCTCGGTAAGATGCAGCGGTCGGAATACACCAACCAACGGAATCAGGAAATCGTGGCCTGGGTGGAGGAGAACCCCG
>CBIHRE010000109.1:0-11926 GCA_966212385.1 uncultured Akkermansia sp.
GCGTAGCCGAGGGCGTCGGTGCCGTCCGCGAGGGCGTAGGCGATTTCGGCGGCTTTTTTGGCGTCGAGGACGCGCTCTTGCACGCAAAGGGAGACGAGCCAGGTGACTTCTTTATGCATGGGGCGGGGACGGGGAGGAAACGGATGCGTCCGGGTGGGGAAAGCGCGAAAGAAGGCGCAAGACTACGGAAAGCGACCGGGACGGAGGTTTCGTGCCGGGCTCGGCGCGTGAGATCAGAGGCGGGGCGGGGGAAACGAGGTGCGAAAATGTTGGCAACAAAAAGCCCCGTCGGCGGGGAGCCGACGGGGCCGATACGAATCGAATGAAGGCGTCGCTCAGGGCGCGGCGCTGATCTTCAGGCGCAGGAAGCGGCGCACACCCGTGGTCGAGAGATCGACCGTGTCGGTGTAGGTCGCGGGCCCCGCGCTGGTGAAGGCCGGGAAGGTATGGACGGTGGTCCAGGTGCCGGCGAGGTCGTTGGTGGCTTCGACCGCGTAGGTGAGACCGGAGTCGGCCGGGTGGCTGAAGCTCAGGGTGAGGAAGTTGCCGGAGCGGGCGACGGTCCACGGCGCGGCGTTGGCGGCGACGGGCGAGCTGGAGAAGGCGAACTCGATCAGGTTGGCGAAGCCGTCGCCATCCGGGTCGGCCGAGGCGAGGGCGTTGGAGCCGCTGAGCGAGTAGGACGTGGTCCAGGCGTCGTAGGGCGAGGCGGTCACGCTGCCGACGAGGGCGACGACGGCCGGGGTGCCGGCGTCGTTGTCGTCATCGTAGGCGTAGTTGATCGAGAGACCGGCGGGGAGGCTGACGCTGCCGAAGGTGCCGGAGACGCCGCCGGAAGCCTTCAGGATCACATAGGCGCCGCTGGGCAAGGTGCCGGTGCCGGTGATTTGGAGAGCGGAGGAAGCGCCCAAGGTGATCGCAGCGGTGGATTCGATGCGGGTGACCGGCAAGGTCACGTTGGAGGATGAATACGTGCCTGCCAACGTGCCGTTGACGGTCACGCCCATGCCGAAGGGATCGCTAAGCAAGCCTTGGAGCGCCAAGGTGCCGCCCGAATCGACCGTCACTCCGCCGTTCGCCTGACCGGCCAGGCCGAGAGTGCCTTGTGTCACGGTGACGGAGCCGTCGAGCACGTTGTTGCCATTGGTGAAGAGAACGGTGCCGGCTCCCGCTTTGGCGATGTTGCCAGAACCGGTCGCCACGCCGCTCAGCGTGATCGTGTGAGGAGTGCCGGACTGATCGGTGGCGGAGAGGTCAGACGAGGCTTGGACCTTGATGTTGATCGGGGAGCTCCAGTCCGCGCTGGCTCCGAGTTTGCCTCCCGCGAGCCGGAGCTCCGCGACAAAGGCGGGATCCGAGCTGCCCAGGCTCAAGCCGCCGGAGCCGAGGTAAAGGGCGCCGCCGGAAAGGCTGAGGATCGATTTGCCGGTGAGGGCCGCCTGACCGAACTGGATGCGCGGCGTTTTGACGACCGAGCTGCCGCGGACGTGCATGATGGCTTGGCCGGCAAACGCGCTGCCAAGGAGGATGCCGTTGGTGGTGTCGTTGACCGTGGTGACGCCGCCGTTGGCGTCGAAAACCGACCAGCGGTCCGGGTTGTTGATGCCGACGGTGAATGTGCCGTCGACGGTGAGCGAGCCGGCGTCGATGCGGGAGCTGACCGAGGAGTTGGATCCGCTGATGGCTCCGATGCCGAGATTTCCGGTCACGTGGACGTCGCCGCCGTTCACGTAGAGGCCGTTGCCGGTTTGGCCCGTGGCGGGTTCGGAGGAGATGTTCAAGCCGCCGCGGCTGAGGCTGATGGCGGAGGCGTTGAGCGTGCCGTTGTTGGTGACCGATATGGTGATGTTGCCGGCCGAGCTGCCGGTTTCGTTGGCCAGGCCGCCGGTGAAATTGGCGGTGCCGCCGCTGACCAAGAGGCCGGCGGTGACGTTGCTGATGGTGGAGGCGCCGGTGGCGTTCAGGGTGCCGTTGACGACGAGACGCGCGGTGGAGTTGCTCGAGACGTTGGCCGACGCGGTGTTGAAGGTCGTGTTGCTCGCGATGGTGAAAACGCCGCCGTTGATGGTGGTGTTGCCGGTATAGCTGTGGTTGCCGGCGAGAGTCAGGTTGCCGGTGCCGGCTTTGGTGAACGATGCGCCGGTCCCGAGGGGGGAAGCGGAGTAGGTGGTCGGGACGTTGTTTCCGCCAACGGTAAGGGCGAGGGGGGTGCCGATGCTGTTGGTAAGCGAGAGCGGCCGGTCGCCGGCAAGACCGCCAAGCGTGAGCGATGTGACGGGGTCGGCGACGACGAGGGCGCCGCCGGTGCTGGTGTAGTTCAGCGTGCTGTTTTGCAAGGCCAGCGCGTGGGCGACGACGACGGTGCCGGCGGCGATGGTGGTGTTGCCGGAGTAGGTGTTGGCCGCTTGGAGCGTGGTGTCACCGGAGCCCGCGAATTCGACCGAGCCGCTGCCGCTGATCGCGGAAGCAAACACGGCGGAATTGGAGCGGTTGTGGCGAAGCGTCGCGCCGGAGGAGATAGAGACGGTCCCGGCGACGGAGCCGGAGCTTCCGCCGGAGCCGATTTGCAGGGTTCCCGTCGAGACCGTGGTGGAGCCGGTGTAGGCGTTATTGGCGGTGAGGAGGAGGGTGCCGTTGCCGGTCTTGACCAAGCCGAGGGCGGTGCCCGAAACGACGCCGGAGAGGGTGAGGGTGTTGCCCGATCCTTCGATCGAGGTGAGGACGCCGCCGGTGGTGAGATCGAGGGGGGCCGAGATGGTGTGGTTGGCGCTGGATGAAGTGATTCCAGCGGCGGCGCCGCCACCATTGAGCGTCAAGTTGGCGGAGCCGGCGACAGTCACCGGCTGGGCCGAATCGAGAACGAGCGAGTGGATGGTGCGGGGCGCGTCGACAGTGACGGTGCGGGGCGCGGTGAGGGTAGCTCCGGAGCCGGAGATACGGGCGATGGTCGAAGACGAGTCGGGCACGGTGCCGCCCGTCCAGTTGGAGGCGGTGGACCAGTTGCCGGAGGCGTCGACCGCCCAGTCGTTGTTGGCGAGCGATCCGTCGCTGATCACGAGATTCACCACGCCTGCGCCTTGCGAGATGGTGTAGGTGTGGCCCGAAACCTTGGTGGATTCGTCGATGGCGAGGGAGGAGAGCCCCGTGCCGCCGATGGCCCCGGCCTGGGTGAAAAGGGTGAACACTCCGGTGCCGGCGAAAGGCGTGGTGGTGCCGGGCTGATAAAGTTTGATCGTGCCGCCGTTGATGACGAGTCCGTCGGTGGCCGTTATGGCGATCTTGTCGGCGTCGGCGCTGTTGTTGGCTTCCCACACGATGGTGCTGCCCGACGACAGGTTCAGGGAGCCCAGCGAGAGGGTGCCGACCGCGTTTTCTCCGGGGGCGAGGGTGGATCCGCTGGCGGCCGTGACGGCGCCGGTGATAATGCCCGTTCCGGTGAGGGTCGAGTTGGCGTTGAGGGTGACGGTGCCGGTGCCGGTCGCGGAGCCGGAGGTGTTGCTGATGTAGAGCGTGCCCCCGTTTACGGTGGTGTTTTGGTTGGTGCCGATACGGGTGTTGCCGTCGGATTTGGTGAGTTCGGCGCGGCCTCGGTTGAGGACCAGGAAGGTGGGACCGAAATTGGCGCCGAACTTAACCGTGCCGGTGTTTCCTTCGTCGGGATTGACGTTGATGGTGACGTTGCCGGCGCTATTGCGCACATTGAGCTGGGCGTTCGAGCCGAAAGTCAAGGTGCGGCCGGCGGCGATGCGGAGGCTGACGTTGGCACCGGAGGCCGCCGAGCGGTAAAACATGTTTTGCAGGGTGAGATCCTGCGTGGCCTGCGACATGTCGATGCCACCGCCGTTGGCGACGGTCATCGTGCGCGCGGTGCTTCCGGCGTCGAGGGTGACGGGGCCTCCCGGATTACGAATGACCAGATTCTGAATGCCGACGTCGGAAAGGGTCACCGTATTCGCCGCCGTGACCAAGCTCGTCCATATGCATGTGGAGGTGGGCGAGGTGGTGTTGGTCGGAACGTCCGTATCGGTGGCCGTGTTGTTGTCGCTTACCGGGGCCGTCGTGCCGGCTTCGTCCAGCCACCAAGAGCTCGCAGTGGTCAGGCCGGTGGTGTTGTTCGCCTTGTAGAAGGTGGTGGCTTGAACGGATGAGGCGGCTGCAAAAGCGGCCAAGAGCATGCGGACGCAGGTTTGGCGGCTAAACGGGATTTTGGAGTAACGCATGGGGGCGGAGGGGAGACGTCAGGGGAATGTGTTTCGGTGATAAGGCGACAAGCCGTTACCGGTGGGGATGAGCGGAATGGAGTGGATTTAGTTCAACTGGAACCAGACGGTCTTCATTTTGATGTAAGAATACCGGTCCGTTCCTCGGTAGGTGATCTTGCTCACGCTGCCGTCGCCGAACAAGGCGTTCACTTTGCCGGAGGGGTGGCGGTTGATGTAGTTGCTATACTCCGTGTCGGTCGAGGTCGGCTCAAGAAGCGGTTTCACGTAGGTGTCGAACTGATCCATCGAGAGGGCGTCGTTGTCGTTCTCCTTGCCGTCGGTCATGAGGAGGAGCGTGGAAGGCGAAGTCGCACGGCTGAGCGGAATTTTTGTGTCGGGCGCCTTGGTTGTCGTGCCGTTGATGTAGGGCAACGCCATGGCGAAAGTGCAGCGTTTGAGCGTGGTATCGTCCGGCTTGGCTTGGCGTTCGGGAAACTTGGGGTCGGCCGGACACCAGCGCATCTCTTTCGTGCTGTAGGAACTCTTGTTGAAATAAGGGTAATACGGGTCCGAGTTTGTCGCCGCGCCCCAGTCCTTTTGGCGGTAGGTGCCTTTATTGTCGTTGGCGTATAGCAGGATGATGCGTCCCCAGTCCCGCATTTTGGCGACGCACTGCGCGTTTTTGGCGGTTGTGCGAACCTTTGAGACGGTCGGGATCAGGATCGCGGCGAGGATGCCGATGATGGCGATCACCGTGAGAAGCTCGATGAGCGTGAAGGCGCGGACGTGGCGGCGCGAGGGGAGGGCGTGCGACATGACGGGGGATGAAGGCAAGGTGGGGGACTAGGGCGGGTCCGGGCGGAGAGGACGTCCGCGGGCGCGAAAGGTGACGCGGGCGGCCGAGGAAAAAGGGGAGAAAGCTTCGTCAGAGTGATTACAATTGACGGACGCAGCCAACGGCTAGAGTTCAGACAGTCCGACTTATGGCCACAATCAGATCCCTCGCCGCGCAGCTCGGCCTTTCGCGGGCCACCGTTTCGGAGGCGCTGCGCGGGGTGCCGCGGGTGAATCCGGAGACGGCGGCCCGGGTGCGCGCCGCGGCGGAGGCGGCGGGGTATCGCAGCAACCCGCTCGCGGCGGCGCTGATGTCGCAAATGCGCCGGTCGCAGGGCGGCACCTTCCGCGGCGTGCTGGCGCTGGTCGACGTGCAGCGCGACGGCCGGCCGAAATACGCGACGCAGTTTCCGGAAAAAATCCGCCACGCGGCGGCTCAACGCGCGCGCGAACTCGGCTTCGAGGCCGAGCGGCTCGTCGTCTCGGCGGGCGGAGTGACCGTGAAGCGGCTCGACGGCATCCTCAAAGCCCGCGGCATCCACGGCGTGGTGTTGCTGCCTTGCTGGGACGAACCGGACTATCGGGAGCTCGATTGGCCGAACTACGCCGGAGTCTACGCGGACTACGCGATAAACCATCCCCCGCTGAACACCGTATGCCCGGATCATCACCGAAACATGGTGGAGGCGCTGGAGCGTGTGCGCGCGGCGGGCTTCACCCGGCCGGGGCTCGTGCTATCCAAACATATCGACGAGCGGCTGCACCACCGCTGGGAGGGCGCGTTCCTCGTCGAGCAGCAGCACTACTTTTCAAAGAAGCCGGTGCCTACCCTCCGTTCGAGCGACACGACGGTGGACGAGGCGGAGTTCCGCGCCTGGTTTCGAAATCATAATCCCGACGTGGTGATCGGGCACTGGACGCGGGTGATCCCGTGGATGATCGCGGAGGGGGCGAAGATTCCCGAGACGCACGGCTTCGTGTGTCTGAACCAGCTCATGGCCGAGATTCCGTGCGCGGGCGTCGATCTGCAGCCGAGCACCATAGGCCGGCGCAGCGCGGAGGCGGTGATCGCGAACATCCAGCAAAACGATTTTGGCGTGCCGGCCGCGCCGGCGGTGTTGTGCGTGGCGGGCAAATGGGCGGACGGACCGACGCTGCTGCCGCGCGTGGAGCGTCCCGCGGCTCGGGCGCGCCGCTGAGGACGGGGAATGCCGGGAAAATAAAACCGCCCGGTGCGATACCGGGCCGGTCGAGAAAGCAGGCGAAGCGCGGGTGCCGCGCGGTGACTGATTGTGGGCCTCAGCGTGCGGCGGCGACGGCCTTGCCTTCGGCGGAGAGGGTGGCGTCGAGCGGGGCTCCGGAGATGGCGCGGAGACCGGAGACGAGCGCCTTGGTGTTAAAAAGGGAGCCGGCGGCGTTGGTGTGGGTGCCTTTGTCGGCGAAGAAGGCCTCGATCTCCTCCTTCTTCAGCTTGTCGTAACCGCGGGCGATGAGCTCGCAGAGGTCGACGTAGTAGACGCCTTCGGTCTTGGCGCATTCGGCGACCCAGACGCGATATTCTTTCCAGTCGCGGACGGGTTTTTCGGCGGCGTCGAATTTCTTGTGCGGGACGGGCGAGCAGAGGATGACGTTGGCGCCCTTGGCGCGCGCGGTGCGGGCGAAAGTCTTCAAATACCAGCCGTAGGAATGCACGGTCTCGACGCTGCCGTCGGGCTTGGTCACGTCCTCGGTTTCGTCGCCGAGGCCCTTGAGCGTGCCGCGGAACTTGCCCTCGACGCCGAGGCGGCCGACGTCGTTGTGGCCGAACTGGATGATGACCCAGTCGCCGGCCTTGAGCTCGTCGACGATGGCCTGCCAGCGGCCGTCGCTCATGAAGGTGCGCGTGCTGCGGCCGCCGATGGCGCGGTTGACGACGTTGATCTTGGCGGGATCGAAGAAGCGTCCGAGATCCTGGCCCCAGCCGCGCATGGGATCGTTGCTCTTCACGGTGGAGTCGCCGGCGATCCAGAGGGTGGGGAGTTTGCCGGCGGCGGGTTTCTCGGGCTTCACGCCGGAGTCGTTGACGAAGGGGCGGTCGTCCTCGGCGCCGGCGTTGTTGCCGGCGGCGGCGCGCAGGCCGGGGAGCGAGCAGGCGGCGAACAGGGCGGCGAAGGCGAGGCGGAGGAGGCTGCGGCGTGTCATAAGAGCAAGGGGCTTGGGGCGGGGAGCAAGGGGCCAAAATGGCGGGAGTGGGGGGCGGAGTGCGGACGGCGTGACGACGGGGGATGTAGTTAGTTTTTGGCGACGGGGGCGATGTCCACGGCGTAGGTGTGGATGGCGCCTTGGAAATTGGAGCGGAAGACGACGCGTTTTCCGTCCGGCGTGATCATGGCGTTGGGCTCGAGGCGGTAGTCGTGGGCGCGGAGATCGACGAGTTTCTCGGCGCGCAGGCGGCCGGGGACGACAAGCGACGCGGAGTCGGGCGCGCTGAGTTCGGCGACGTCGGGAATGGGCTCGGGGCGGAAGAGGTAGAGCCACTTGCCGTCGGGAGCGTGCGCGACCATCTCGGCGTCGCCGCCGTCGCCGACGAAAAAGGCTCCGTCGGGCGACGCGTTGTAGTGGACGGACCAGGCGTTGCGTTCGACGTGGTAACGGGTGCGGCGGCCGCTGCCGAGTTCGTAGCCGGCGAGCCAGAAGCTTTCGCCGCGCGGAGTCTGGAGGTCATACCAGGCGGTCTTTCCGTCGGCGGAGAAGAACTCGTGGCCCGCGATCTCCATGTTCATCGTGCGGGTGTGGAGCTTTTGCAGGCCCGAGCCGTCGACGCGGATCATCCAGACACGGTCGACCATGTGCCAGGGGCCTTCGTGGCAAAACATGAGCTGGCCGGGATCGGCGGGGGAAAACTGGACATGGTTCAGCCAGTCGGTGGCGCGATGGACGACGCGGAGCTCTCCCGTCTTGGTGTCGATGGTGAAGAGTTGCATCGGCACGCGCGCGGCGAGGCGGCGGGCGAGACGGATTTCCTTTTGCTCGGCGAAGGTGAAGGGGCGGCCGTCCCGGCCGCGCAGGTTCGGGTCGTCGCGCATCCATTCGCCCTGGGGATTGGCGGAGGTTTTTTTGACCGAGGTGCTGGAGTCGGGCGGGGCGTCGGCGGGAGGGGCTTCCTCGGTGAGCGTGCCGGCGAGGAGCGTTTCGTCAGCGTTGACGCTGGCGACGCCGGCGCGGGGCGGGAGCAGGGCGATGCGGCGCTCGACGCGGGTGGCGGGCGAGACGGCGAAGACCGCGCTGCGCTCGCCCTCGGCTCGGGTGAAGTAGACGTCGCCGGTGACGCGGCCGGTTTGGATCACGTTGACCGTTCCCTCGACGAGCGGCGTGAGCGCGTGGGTTTCGAGGTCGATCAGCGCCAGGCCGCGCGGCGTGGTGACGAGAACGGAGCGTCCGTCGGGCGTGAAGGCGTGTTGGTGAAAATAGATGCTGGCGGTGCCGGCTTCGTCGGAGAGCCGGACGACGCGGTGACCGGTGGCGGGATCGACCCATTCGCGCGGGGGCGGCGCGTCGGGCGCGGCGCGCAGCATGGGCGCGGACAAGGCGGCAAAGGCGAATAGGCCTGACGAGACGAAGGCGCGCATGGCCCGGGAATCAGGGTTTGAAGGCGGGGACGGCTTTGCCCTCGGAGGAGAGGAAGGGGGCGAGCGGGTTTTTTTCGCCGAGACCATTGAGGCCGGAGATGACGGCGCGGGCGTTGAACTTGGCGCCTTCGGGAGACGTGTGCGTGCCTTTGTCGCCAAAGAGCGGTTCGACGGCGTCCTTGCCGATCTTCTCGTAGCCGCGGGCGATGACTTCGTTGAGATCGACGAAGAGCGCGCCGCTCTGCTCGGCGGCCTGTTTCGCCCAGAGGCCGTAGCCGCCTGAGGCGCGGTTGACCTTGCCTTGGTCGTTCCAGCTTTTGCGCGGGATGGGGGAGCAGACGATGGCGACGGCGCCCTTCTCCTTGGCGGTGTCGACGTAGTGGCGGATATACCAGCCGTAGCTGTGCACGGTCTCGGGTTTGCCGGTCAGGATGTTTTTCTCGATGAAGACGGAGTCGTCTCCGTTGCCCTTGAGCGTGCCGCGGGCGCGCGTGGACTTGGTGACGGGCGGATCTTCGTTGACCGGGCCGGCGTCGTTGTGACCGAACTGCATGATCACGATGTCGCCCGCGTGGAGCTCCTTGAGAATGTCATCCCAGCGGCCTTCGGTGATGAAGGTGCGGGAGCTGCGGCCGCCGATGGCACGGTTGACGAGGTTGATTTTGGTCGTGTCGAAAAAGGGCGCGAGCTCATCGCCCCAGCCGCGCTGGCCGGCGGTGCCGACCTTCACGGTCGAGTCGCCGATGATCCAGAAAGTGGGGAGATCGGCTTTCGATTTTTGTTCGAGGCCGGCTTTTTTGGCATCCTCGACGGGGCGGTCATCGGCGGCGGGGCCGGAGACGGCGGCGAGAAGCGAGGTGACGGCGAAGAAGCCGAGCGCGACAAAGGCCGGCAGACGCAGACGGAAGGAAGGGGACATAGGGGGTAGACGGGAGTTTAAGCGCGGCGGTTACGCGTCGGAGCCTCGGGGAATCGGACAGTAAGAGGCAGCCGATGTTTCGAAAAGCGCCGGATACCCGCGGCGATCTTACGGTAAGCCGTGGCGCGGATCGCCGCCGGCGTGGCGGTCGGCACGTTTCGCGTCTCCTCCCGAGGCTCTTATCTCCATGAATTCGTTTTTGCGCGTGGTTTTGTCGTGCGGATCTTGCCGGTTTTTAGCCGCCGCGGTTGCGGCGATCATGGCGATGGCGATGTCGGGGGCGCCGGCACGCGCGGAAGTGGTGCTGGCGAGCCCGTTCACGAGCCATCTCGTGTTGCAACGCGAGGTTCCCGTGCCGGTCTGGGGCACGGCGGAGCCGGGCGAGCGCGTGACGGTGAGCTTCGCCGGACAGAAGCGGAAGGCGAAGGCGGGCGCGGATGGCAAATGGCGGGTGGAGTTGAATGCGCTCGCGGCCTCCTCCGAAGGACGCGAGCTGGTGGTGACGGGCTCGAAGACCGCGACGCCGATCAAGCTCGAGGACGTGCTCGTGGGCGAGGTGTGGCTGTGCTCGGGGCAGAGCAACATGGACTTCACGGTCGCGAAGACGGAGAAGTTCTACTTCGCGGGCGTGCAGAACGAGGCGGAGGAGGTGGCCGCGGCGAACCATCCGCGGATCCGGATGTTCACCGGAGAATGGAAGAAAAGCTACGAGCCCGAGGCGCGCGTGGGCGGCGAATGGCAGGTGTGCACGCCGGAGACGGTCCGCGAGTTTTCGGCGGTGGGCTACTTTTTCGCCCGGCGCGTGCAACAGGAACTCGATGTGCCGGTGGGTATCGTGAAGCTGACCTTCGGGGCGAGTTGCGCGCAGGCCTGGGTGCGGCGCGAGGCGGCCTTGGCCGATCCGCGCCTGGCGGCGGAGCTGGCGAAGTTCGACGAGCAGGTGAAATCCTTTCGCGCTGATCCGGCGGCTCAGGCCAAATACGAAGCGGCGCTCGCAGACTGGAAGGTGACGGCCGACGAGGCGAAGGCGAATGGAACTCGCGCGCCGCGTGGTCCGCGCAATCCGGATCCGGTGCAGGACCAGCACAACCCGACGGTGATGTTCAACGGCATGGTCGCGCCGGTGATTCCCTACGCGATCCGCGGCGTGCTCTGGTATCAGGGCGAGTCGATCACGGCGCCGCGCGAGCTGTTTCCGGTTTGGAACGAGACGTTGATCCGAGACTGGCGCGGGCTGTGGGGGCGCGAGCTGCCCTTTTATTTCGTGCAACTCGCCGGGCTCGACGCGAAGAGCAACAGCCCAGAGGTGCGAGCGATGCAGGCGGAGGCGCTCAAGCTGCCGAAGACGGGCATGGCCGTGACGATCGACGTAGGCGACAAGAAGGATGTGCATCCGAAAAACAAGCAGGCGGTCGGCGACCGCCTCGCGCGTCTGGCCTTGGCGCGCATCTATGGGCGCGACATCGCCGATTCGGGTCCGACCGCGGCTGGAGTGGCGCGCGAGCCTGACCATGGGCTGCGGATCAAGTTCGCCGATCTTCATGGCGGTCTCGTGGCCAAGGGTGGCGGGGCGCTTGGGGGTTTCGAGATCGCGGGCGCGGATGGCCAATTCGTCCCGGCCGAGGCGGCGATCGGCGGAGATGCCGTGGTCGTGCGCGCCCCGGACGTGAGCGAGCCGAAAGCGGTGCGCTACGCGTGGGCGAGTTGGGCGGAGAATGCCAACCTCGTGAACGCGGCCGGGCTGCCGGCGGCGCCATTCAAGCTCGACGCCCGGTAAGCGCGGCGTTCAAGGCCTCGGCTGGCGGAACTCCGACAAGGCGGGCAGCGCCCGACCCGAGAAGTCGAAGAGCGCCTGGTTTTCCCAGTTGTTGCCCGAGCGCGGGTCGCGGTTGTTCCAGCCGTTGCCCTCGACGGCGGTCCAGGCCGGTTCCCAATAGACGAGGCCCGCGCCGCGGCCTTCGGGCACGCGGCGGACCACGTCGAAAACGGAGCGGAGGAACGCGGCTTGTCCGCCCGGCGTGGCTTCGTATCCGGAAAGCAACTGCGCGGGACGCGAGACGATGTTTCGCTGGCGGTCGGCGTTTTCGAGCGTGAAGGGGTAGGCGGTCTCCATGATCAGCACCGGGCGCGCGTAGCGCTCGGCGGTGGCGGCCAGCACGGGCGCTAGGAGCTCCGGGGGACCGTGGAGGTGCGGGTAATAGGAAAGCGCGGTGTAATCCCAGCCCACGCCGGCGGCGCGGACGCCGTCGAACCACCAGCGGATCAGCTTCTCGTCGACGGCGGTTCCCAGTTGGAGGGCGATCTTGGTTTCGGGGTGCGCTTCGCGGGCGGCGCGATCGCCAAGTTCTTCCAGGGCCGGGGCG